>JAXDPR010000212.1:0-7268 GCA_034668265.1 Sphingomonadales bacterium | reverse complement strand
AAGCGGGCGATCGCGCGTTCAACTTTGTCGGTAACTTCGGTCATTTGCTCTCAATGGGGGTGAGCGGCGAAACCCCGCCCGCCAGCTTCGCCTGGTTCACGCCCTCGGCACGGGCGATATAGCCCTTCGACTTCTCGACTTCCTTGCCGAGCGTGTCGACGGTCTGCTTCATGTTGCCCAGCGCCTGCAGCTTGAACTGATCGATCTGGTCCATCGTGTCGTAGATGTTCTGGAAGGCGCGCTGCAAAGTCTCGAGCGGAATGGTCGAGCTCGCCGCCTGCTGGTGGATCGCGCCGGTCTGGGTGCGGAGCATCTCGCCGGTCGAATCGATCATGCCCGCGGTCGTAGTGTTGAGCGCGGTGATCTGCTCGAGCACCAGCTTCTGGTTGGTCATCGCCTGGGCGACGGTCACCGCGGTGCGGAGCGCGGCAACGGTCGTCGTCGACGCGCGGTCAACGCCTTTCACCAGCTCGACATTGTTCTTCTTGACGAGGTCGAGCGCGAGATAGCCTTGAACCGTCACCGCCATTTGCGTCAGCAGGTCGGTGGTGCGCTGGCGCGTATAGAAAAGCGCCGTCTCGCGCATTGCCTTGGCCTTGGCGGGATCGGTCGCGTCGAACTCATTGGCCTTGTCCTCGAGCCGCTGGTCGAGCGTCTTCGAGATGTGGATCATCTGCTCGAGCTTGTGCATCGTCTTCCACAAGTTCGCGCGCTCGGTGTCGATCGCCGCATTGTCCATCAGCAGCTCGTCCTTGCCGTTGCCGAGGCTGCTGAGGATCTGGGAGATGTGCGTTTGTGAGCTGCGATATTTGTCGAAATAGCGGTCGACGCGATTGCCGAACGGGATGATGCCCAGGATCTTGCGCGTCTTGGTGGCGCCTTTCGGATCCAACGCTTCGACGGTGCGGCGAAGCTCGGTCAGGTCCGCGCCGATGCCGCTGTCCTTGTCGATCGCCTTGACCGGACGGTCGAGGAAGCGGTTCGACGCGCCTGCCGCCTCGGCAATCTCTTTGCGGCCCATGGCGGTCAGCTGGTCGACCTTCTTGCCGAATTCCGGACTGTTGGAATCGAGTGCTGCAAGCTCGTCGACGAACTGGCCGACGCGCTTGTCGAGCTCACTCGTCTCCTCGGCCTTGAGCGGGACCAGGCCGGCGGCTTCCGCAGGCGGCACCGGTTGAAGGGCGTCAGGCGGGTCGAGCTTGAGCTTGGTCGCGGCGCTCGTCGCCGTGTCCGCCGGAGGTTGGGTCGCCATGCGCAATCCTTTCTCATCCCTTCTGCGGCCCGGTGCTGGACCGGTCAACGCCTGAGGATATTCAAGCTGTATTATAGTTGTAAGACACGGCCAGACAAGGCCTCGTCGGAAAGCCGAAGAGTGAACGGGTTTTAACCACAGCCTTCAACGGTTCGCTCACCCTGTTGGGGCTAGACCGGCCTCCAAAGCCGTTTTGCCACACAGGGGTGGGTTGATGATCGCGTTCTTCCGGAGGTTGCTCAAGGATCGCCGCGGCAACGTATTGGCGATCGCCTGCGCCGCAATGCCGCTAATCATCGGCTGTGCGGGGCTCGCCACCGACACGATCGAATGGACGTTGTGGAAGCGCCAGCTCCAGCGGGCCGCGGACTCGGCCGCACTGGCGGGCGTCTACGATCGCGCGCAAGCGACAAACAGCGCGACGACAAATACGCCTACCGCCGTGTGCAACGATCTCGCGATCAACCTGCACACATGGATGAACTTGATTGGGACCTCGCCCTGCACGGGGAGTGTCGGAAGCTACAGCGACATTCAATATCCGGCTTCCGATTCATTCGTGTCCAATAAGGTCCAGGTGACCTTGAGGGTCCAGCAGCGCCTGCCGTTCAGTTCGCTGTTCATGTCGACTGCGCCGACCATCCAGGCGGTCGCTACTGCCGGTTCGGTCGCCTATGGCGGGACGCCCTGCATGCTGGCGCTCAACTCGACCGGCGCCGCGATCGACAACAGCGGCAACACGACTGTCAGCGCGCCGACGTGCATCTTCTATTCGGACTCGGCGGCGTCAAACTCGGCGGCCGCGGGCGGCAGCTCCAGCGTTACGGCGAAGGCCATTGCGGGCGTGGGCGGCATCGCCAGCTCCAACAACTGGCATGTGAATTCCTACCTGCCCTATTCGCCGTCGCTGCCCGACCCGTTCGCGCCGCCTTCGTCGAGCGCGGTCACTCCCGACTCGAACGACATGAAGTGCGCGGGTCATTGGCAGACATCCGGCAACAACGGCAACGGCAACGGCAACGGCAATGTCACGACCTGGGTCTATGATGACCTGACCCAGAGCACGAACATGGCCACTGCGACCTATCTCGACGCCGATGGAGTCACCACCCACACCGGCGCCAATTGCTGGAAGTCGCTTTCGATCGGATCCAGTAACTCGTTTACTGTCCCGGCCAGCTATAGCGGGGCCATCTATATCAACGGCGGCAACGTCAACTTTCAGGGCGACTTTACCTGCACGGCCTGCTCGATCGTCATGACGAACAAGGACCCGTCAAGCACCACGATCGGCACCTACGATTCAAACGCGCAGGCGAAGGTCAACATTACGGCGCCGACTTCGGGCACCTTCAGGGGCATCGCCGTCTACCAGGACCGCCGCGCTCCCGGCGCCAACGTCGACAAGATCAACGGCGGCACGAACAACGTCATCAACGGGGTAGTCTATTTCCCGAATGATACGCTGTGGCTGAACGGTACTGGTAACACCGTGTCGCTTTGCTCGATGTTCGTTGCGAAGAACCTGGTGTTCAAGGGCAACAGCTCGATCGGCATCAGCAGCGCGGCCGACGCTCCCTGCTTCGGCATAGGCCTGCCGAACACCCAGTCGGTGACCATCGTGAGGCTGATCGCATGACCCGGCTTCACCGCATCCGACTGCTGGCCAACGACCGCGGCGCGGCCGTCATCGAAATGGCACTTATCGCGCCCGTGCTCGCGCTCGGCGTGATCGGAATCGTCGATGTCAGCAATGCGTACAGCCGGAAGCTGGCACTGGAGCAGGGCGCCCAGCGCGCCGTCGAGAAGATCGCCAACACGACGGAGAACGCGACCGTCGAAAGCACGCTGACCAACGAGGTCCAGTGCCAGGTCAATGGCAGCACGACGACGACCAGCACCTCGGGCGGCGTGACATCCACGAGCACGACCTGCAATACCAGCCCCACGCAGAACATTACTGTCACATGGCGGCTGAACTGCACCACAGGCGGAACCACCGTCAGCACGTCGACGACCTCCTCGGCGACGTATGATGCGCTGGTCGCGGCGTGCACCTCGCCTTCAATCAAGGCAGGCTACGTTCAGGTCACGGTGACCGACAAATATTCGCCGATGTTCCCGATCCATTTCGCGGCGTTTAGCACGACCGACTCAACCTATCACCTAGCGGCCACTGCCGGTGTGAGGACGATGTAATGAAGCTGCTCCGTCTTAATCGTGACGAGCGCGGTGCAGCCGCAGTCGAAATGGCGTTTGCCCTCCCGGTGTTGGTCGTCATGCTGTGGGCGTTCGTACAGCTGGCGCAGGTCTATCGCGCCGTTGCCGGCATGCAGCAGGCGCTGGGCGAAGGCGCGCGCTATGCCACCTTGTGCTACACGCAGAATGTGTCCGGTTGCGCTGCGCCCGCTGCCGGAACTGGCACTTCGCCGGCCGCCGGCACGATCAAGGCGAAGATCTATACCAGCGTGTACGGTATTGGACCGGGGACATTCACCGTGGCCGATCCGCAGAGCGGCACGTCGGGCACGGCCACTTATTATGACCTGAGCGTCACCTACTCGCAGCCCACGAACCTAATCATGTTCCCTGGGCCGACGATGACTCTCGTCCGCACGAAGCGTGTGTGGATCTCGGGCAACGGCACGCCTACCTAGTCCGGCTTCGGACCGCGTTTCGCGAAGAAGGCCGCAATCGCATCCCTGACTTCAGCTGATTCGAGCCGTTCGGCGAACATCGAGCTTTCAAGCTTCATCCGCGCCAGGATTTCGTCCTGGGTGCCAGTGCGAAGCAGCCGTTGAGTCAGCCGAAGCGCCTCGGCAGGCTTGGCCAGCAGCGCCTTCACAATCTCCTGGAGCTTGGCGTCAAGCTGGCCCTCGCCCACGCGGTGGCTGACGAGGCCGATCTCTCGGGCCTCGTCGGCGCCGAAGGGTTCGGCGAGCAGCAGATAACGGGCGGCCCGGCGGCGTCCGGCAAGGCGCGGAAACAGCATCGAGCTTGCGGCCTCCGGCACCAAAGCGAGATCGACGAACGGCATCGAGAAGCGCGCGCTGTCGTCGGCAATCACCAGGTCGCAGTGCAGCAGCATGGTCGTGCCGATCCCGACGCAATTGCCGTGAACCGCGGCGACGATCGGAAGCTCGCACTCGGCGAGCGCGCGCAACAGCCGCCACACCGGGATTTCGTCGTCGCGCGGCTGGGTCTCGAGGAAGTCGGCGAGATCGTTGCCGGCGGCGAAGTCCTGGCCTTCGCCGCGGATGGTGATCAGCCGGGTCTCGCCGTCCTCGAAGGCGCCGGCGATGGCGTCGGCGAGGGCGGCATACATGTCGATCGTGATGGCGTTGCGGCGCTCGGGACGGGCGAGGGTGATCGCCAGCACGCCACCGCTCTTCTCCACCCGCACGTGCTCGCTCATCGCCAAAGCCCTCCCGAATCAGATGACGCGCTGCGCCCCACCGGCTATCCCGGCCCCTTCCACTACAGCCGGGGCGCGCGCAATCCTCATGAAATTCTTCGCCGACACTGCCGAAATCTCCGAAATCCGCGAGCTGGCCGAAACGGGCCTGCTCGATGGCGTGACCACCAATCCCAGCCTCATCCATAAGTCGGGACGCGATTTCCTCGAGGCCGTGCGGGAGATCGCCGGTGTCGTGAACGGACCGGTCTCCGCCGAAGTCGTCGCGCTCGATCACGAAGGCATGATGCGCGAGGCAGAGGTGCTGCGGAAAATCGCCGACAATATCGCGATCAAGGTCCCGCTGACGCCCGACGGACTGAGGACCTGCAAGACGCTGACCGGCGACGGCACGATGGTCAATGTGACCTTGTGCTTCTCGGCCGCCCAGGCGCTGCTTGCGGCCAAGGCCGGCGCGACCTTCATCTCGCCCTTCGTCGGCCGTCACGACGACGTCGGCTTCGACGGCATGGCGCTGATCGCCGACATTCGCCTGATCTACGACAATTACGATTTCGGCACGCAGATCCTGGTGGCCAGCGTCCGCCACCCGGTGCACGTGGTCGAGGCGGCAAAGATCGGTGCCGACGTGATGACCGCTCCGCCCAAGATCATCTGGCAATTGTTCAAGCACCCGCTGACCGATGCGGGGATCGCTTCGTTCCTGAAGGATTGGGAAGCAACTGGCCAGAAGATCGCCTGAAACCAAAGCGCCGCCCATTATCCGTTTTCGCTATTGAGGCTTAACAAAGCGAACAAGCGCATCCTGTACGGAACGCACGGGGTTTCCCGAAGAATCCTTGAACGAGAGCGGCTTGAAAGCCTTCAGGATTTGGTCACACGCGACGGGCACGAGCGCGGGATCGTTTTCGGCAGATATGAAATTTTCAGTTACTTCCGCCCCACAGGATGAAACGCTGCCACTAGTATCTACTGCGAACTTCGCGCGTACGAGCGAGGGCGATTTTCTCCCCGACGGCAGTTGATCGACGGTGACGTCGAGGTCAGAAAAGTCCCCCTTTGGCGGCTTTAATCGATCATCGAATGGCCAGCTTGCGGTCCTATAGGTAACGGCCGTGCTATACACGCCCGTGACTGGTGAACCATCGATTCACTGAGCTGCCTGAAACCTCCCTCGTTGTCGGATTAGGTCGCAGGTCAATTTGTCCAGGTCAGAGATCCCGCTGCTCATTTGCACGATACATCCACGAAGCGATCCATCCGCAGCGACTACAAGTCGAACGCCGACGTCCCAGAAGCCATCTTTTTGGTACAAATACGGGGGTACGTCATTGCCACTGAACCAGTCTCTTAGGTTGGTGGGCTTAGGCGCGCTAAGCTGCGACGCAGCGGCGGCGGCAAGTGTGCTCCAAAACATGGCGCTGATGTTTCCAACAATTCAGTGACTTGTCGAGACAGGGCCGCCTTTCAGTAGGAAATTAACCGCTCCGGGCGTATTTCCTGCTCCGTGATGGCGACGGTGATCCCCTTCGAAGAGCGGGCGGTGGCCCATCTGCGGCAGCGGCTCGGTGTGGTCGAGGAGGCGAATGAGGACCTCATCGCCTTCGCGCGCGGTCATTCGGGCGCGGTTGCATCGATCCACGAGGCCGTCCTCGCGGCGATCGACACCGAAACCGTCGAAGCACTGCTTCACGTGGTCACCCAGGAATGGCCGCTGATCCTCGGCATCGACGCCGTCGCGCTGTCGCTGATCGTCGGCGACCAGGGCTTCCGCGCCGACGGCAGCGGAGTCCAGCACGTCGACCCTGCGATCCTCCGCCGCGTTATCGAAGGCGTAGCGGGAGTAGAAATGCGCGCGGTCGAGCGCGGCCACCCGCTGTTCGGCCCGGCGTGCGACCTGATCCGGGCCGAGGCTTTGATCCGGATCGATTGCGAGCCACCGCTTCCTTGCGGGCTGTTGGCGCTGGGCCAACGTGCAGCGCTCAGTCTCGATGCTCGCCACGGCTCCGAATTGCTGATGTTCCTCGGGCGCAGCCTTGCGGCTATGATCCGCAAGTGGCTGACGACCCCGCAAACCTAACCGACCACCCGGCCCGGGCGCTGGCGGCGCGCTGGTCTTCCTATCTGCAGCATGACCGGCGCCGCTCGGCCCACACGGTGCGCGCCTACACCGCCACCGCGCATCGCTTCATTGAGTTCCTGGGACGTTATCGCGGCGAACAAGTGGATGCGGCGGCGCTGACTGGCCTCTCGGCCGCCGACCTTCGCGCCTTCCTCGCCGACCGCCGATCCGGCGGGCTCGGAGCCGCGTCTTCGGCGCGCGAACTGTCCGGCGTTCGGGCCTTCCTCCGCTACGCCGCCGACCAGCAGGGAAGCGCCGCCCAGCTCCCTCGCACCCGAGCGCCGAAGCGGCCGCGGACCCTGCCGCGCCCGGCAGCGCCCGACGATGCCGTCGAGCTGGCCGAGAACGCGGCCGCCGCCGCCAGTGAACCATGGATCGGGGCGCGCGACCTTGCGATCCTGCTGCTGCTCTACGGCGCCGGATTGCGCGTCGCCGAGGCCCTGTCGTTGAGCGCGGAGGTGCTGCCCATCGGCTCGACT
>JAXDPR010000211.1:0-3661 GCA_034668265.1 Sphingomonadales bacterium | reverse complement strand
GACTTCAGCTGGACGACCGGCTGGTACATGGCGGAAAGCTGGTCCTCGACGCCGTAGCGCTGGAACAAGGGCGTCGTCTCAATGTGCTGCTTCACGCGGCGCACGTGGCTCGGCATCAGCAGCTTCATGAAGCCGCGGGCTGCCTTGTAGCCCTCCTCGCCCTCGACGATCACTTCCTCGATCTCGCGATGATAGAGGTCGCGGATTGCGCGCTTGATGAGGTCGCTATCGCGATAGATCAAAGCCGGCGCGGTGCTCGACAAGGTCCGCTCGCGGATCTCGTCCCACAGGCGCGCGAGATAGTCGAAGTCGCGCTTGATCTCGACCTTGGTGCGCGACAGCCCGGCAGTGCGGACGATCAATCCCATGGTCGTCGGCAGGTTGAGGTCCGACATGATCGACTTCAGCCGCTTGCGGTCCGCCCCGTTGGAGATTTTGCGTGAGATGCCGCCGCCATGGCTGGTGTTGGGCATCAGCACGCAATAGCGCCCGGCAAGCGACAAATAGGTGGTCAGCGCCGCACCCTTGTTGCCGCGCTCTTCCTTGACGACCTGGACGAGCAGCACCTGGCGGCGCTGGATCACGTCCTGAATCTTGTAGCGGCGGCGCAGGTTCTGACGCTTGCGGCGCAGCTCGTCGGCGGCGGATTCGTCGACCGGCGAGCGGGCGGAGTCGGTGCCGGCTTCATCCATAGCGGCATCGGATTCATCGCCGTCGCCCTCGGCTTCGGATGGCGCGTCGCGCTCGTCCGCCGAGTCGGCGTAATCGCCATGGTCGCCACCGTCATATTCGGCGGCGCGCAGCCGCTCTTCCTCGGCGGCGTGCTCGGCCTCTTCGCGCAGCAGGGCTTCGCGGTCGGCCTTGGGGATCTGATAATAATCGGGATGGATTTCGCTGAAGGCCAGGAAGCCGTGGCGATTGCCGCCATAGTCGATAAACGCCGCCTGGAGCGACGGTTCTACCCTGGTGACCTTGGCGAGATAGATATTGCCTTTGAGCTGCTTGTGCTCAGCGGATTCGAAGTCAAATTCCTCGATCCGGTTCCCTTTGACGACCGCGACCCGGGTCTCTTCCGGGTGGCGCGCATCGATTAGCATGCGCATGGACATTGAAAATTCTCCGGGCGCGCGTGGGCAGCGAAACGGCGCTGCGGCGCGCGATAATGATGGCCTCGCTCCTTGCGAGGACAGGATGAATGGAAAGCGCCTCTGCTCGATGGGCCATTCCGCGATGCCTCGCGGAGAACGCGCCAGCCGCTTCTTGTCGGAGCGGGCGATGGGCGTTCTGTGGTGTCCTTCGAGCGTCAAGCTCGTGGAGCCGCGGTCCATCGCACTGGCCGCGGCGGCTTCTCCGGCAATAAGCCGAAGATCACAAAGGCGGTTAGCATCCTCGATACGGCACCGCAACCGGCGCATGTTCCACCAGGCCCGTTTCGCCGCAGCCGCCGAAAGCAAGTTCACACTTGTTAGCCTAACCTGATACAAGTCGTTGGGGTTCAATAACTTGGCGGGCGGATGACAAGGGCTGCGAAAAGGGGCGCGATGGCCGGCGTTGCGGTTGCGATCGCTGTCGCGGCTGCGATTCTGCTCGCCGCCGACGGCCGCAACGGCGACGCCGCCGCCCAGTCGAGCCTGACCGTCAACCTGCCGCCCCCCGCCAGCGACCGCATTTATGCCTCGCCGGCGGCGCGTGGCCGGCCGATCGTTGTAATCGACGCCGGTCACGGCGGTCGCGATCCGGGAGCGATCAGCGTCTCGGGCGAGGTGCGGGAAAAGCAGCTGACGCTGGTGCTTGCCCAGGCGCTTCGCGATGAGCTGGTCAAACGCGGGCGCGTTCGCGTCGCGATGACGCGGGACGATGATCGCTATCTGACGCTCGATGAGCGGGCCGCCGTCGCCCGGCGCCTCAGCGCTGCGATGTTCGTTTCAATCCATATCGACAGCGCTCCCAATCCGCTTGCGCGTGGGGCCAGCGTTTATTCGCTGTCGGACGTCGCCTCCGACGCGGAAGCTGCCGGGCTCGCCACTCGCGAGAATGGCGATGAGGACCAGAGCGCACGCGGCGGTGCTGTTGAGGTGATGCTGGCCGACCTCGCAATGCGCTCGCAGATGAGCGCGTCTGCCGATCTTGCCTCGCGGCTCGTCAACAAGGCCGCGGGCCGGGTCGAGCTGAGGCCCAATCCGCATCGCTTCGCCGCTTTCCACGTGCTTCGCCGGGCCGATGCGCCCGCAGTGCTGTTTGAGGCGGGCTACCTCAGCAATGCCGATGACGAGCTATTGCTGCGCAACCCCGAGGAGCGCGCTCGAACGGTGCTTGCGCTGGCTCAGGCAATCGAGGCGGACGTCGCGGCGCACGCGCGGCATTAACCGGCTTTCCGCGTCACGACCGACAGGCTAGACGCTTCGCGCAGATGAAGTTTGAGCGCCTAAACGTCCCCGACTGGCCGCTGCCCGACCTCGTGGCCTTCAACCGGAAGGTGCACGCGATCGTCGATCCGTGGTGGGCACGGCGGTGGGTCCGCCGGCTGACCTGGGGCGCGACAGGGCTGTTCACCCTGTTCGCCGCGGTGTGGATCTATTTCGCCAGCGGCCTGCCCTCGTCGCAGACCCTGCTTGCCTACCAACCGCCGCTGCCAACCAACGTTCGCGGCTATGACGGGGCCCCGGTCCAGACGTTCGCCCGAGAGCGAAGGGTCGAGCTGTCGTACGACGAATTCCCGCCGCTCGTCGTCCACGCCTTCCTTTCCGCCGAGGACAAGAGCTTCTTCACCCATCCGGGAATCGACATTCCGGGAGCCTTGAAGGCGGTATTCAATTACACTGTCCACGTCGGGCGACCGGGTCGCGTGCCCGGCGGATCGACCATCACCCAGCAGGTCGCTAAATATCTGCTCAAAGATTCGAGCTACAATGTCGGCCGCAAGATCCGCGAGGCGATCCTCGCCTTCCGGCTGGAATCGACTTTGTCCAAGCAGCAGATCCTGGAAATCTACCTCAATTCGATTTTCCTCGGCCGCAACGCTTACGGAATCCAGGCGGCATCGCGCGCCTATTTCGACAAGGACATCAATGAGCTGACCTTGCCCGAGGCGGCGTACCTGGCGGTGCTGCCGCGGGCGCCAGCCAATTACGACCCTGAGCGCGCGACGCAAAAGGCGCTTGCCCGGCGCAGCTACGTCCTCGGGGAGATGTACAAGAATGGCTACATCACCGAGGACCAGGTGCGCGCGGCTGAGGCGACCCCGCTGGGTACGATCCGATATGGCAGCAACGAGAAGTTCCATCAGCAGGGCGGCTATTTCATGGAGGAAGTGCGCCGCGAGCTGATCAAGAAGTTCGGCGAGGAGGCGAAGGACGGGCCCAACAGCCTCTACGGCGGCGGGTTGTGGGTGCGAAGCTCAATGGATCCCGCAACTCAGGACGCCGCCGCGCAGGCGCTGCGTGACGGTCTGACCCGCTTCGACGGCGGCCGCGGCTGGTCCGATCTCGGAATGGCGATCGACCTTGCGAAGGACTGGGCCGCCCAGCTTGACGCTGCGCCGGTCGGAACCGGCTATCCAGACTGGCGCAAGGCGGTCGTCCTCAACAAGGGCGACGGCCAGGCGACCATTGGCTTTCCCAACGGGACAACGGGAATCGTGAACTCCGGCGACGCCGCCATG
>JAXDPR010000210.1:0-4443 GCA_034668265.1 Sphingomonadales bacterium | reverse complement strand
GGGCTACATCGACACCGACATGGTCGCGGCCGTGCCCGAGGATGTGCTCGGCAAGATCGTCGCCAAGATCCCGGTCGGGCGGCTCGGCAAGGCCGAGGAGATCGCGCGCGGAGTCGCCTTCCTGGTCGACGAAAATGCGGGCTTCGTCACCGGCTCGACGCTGTCGATCAACGGCGGCCAGCACATGAATTGATGGCGGAGCAGGGTTACGCTCCGCCGAAGAAGAGGTCGGTGCTCATCGCGGGCCATCAGACCTCGATCAGCCTGGAGCCGCTGTTCTGGCGCGCGCTCGAAGCGGCTGCCCGCGAGCGCGGCTGCGCGCTGAACGCCCTGGTCGCGGAGATCGACGCGGCGCGGCTCGACGCCGCTCGGCCGCCCAACCTTACCTCGGCGATCCGGCAGTGGCTGTTCGAGCGCGCGACAGGATCGATCGAGTGAAGGAGGCGCCTCCGTCAGGCGCATGATCGAGGAACAGCGATGGCTCGATCAGCTCCAGCTCCATGATCCTGAGCACGGCCTGATCGTCGGGGACGATATCGACCCGCGCATAAGCCGCCTGCGCCGGCGCCGCGGCGAGCGCGGCCTGGGCAAGCCGAACCGCGCCGGCGGGCGGCGAAGGGCAGGGCAAGGTCACCCCGCCATAATATTCCTGCACGCGGAAGTCGCCGCTCTTTGGACGCTTGACGACCGCATGGCTGAATTCGCCATCAAACAGCATCAGCGAGAACTCGCCGGTCGTGGCGATCTCCTCAATCAAAGGCTGGACGATCATCGGCCGGCCGCGGCTGTCGGCGGGAAGGTCGTCATTGGGACCGAGGCGATGCGTTCCCGCAGCGCTGGCCGAGATCGGCGGCTTGACCACCAGCCACTCGCTGTCGAAGCGTCGCCGCGCCTCCTCGAGGTCGGCGTCGCAACAGGATTCCACCGCGAGCGTCGGGACGGTCGAGACGCCGCGTGCGGCGAGCTCGGCGAGATAGGCCTTGTCGCCATTCCAGCGCAGCAGCGCCGGCGGGTTGATCATTTGCCAGCGGTCGCGCTCGGCGCGGTCGATCAGCTCGAGCCAGCGGCCATAGTCGAGGTGATAGCCCCAGGCGACGAGCGGCAGGACGAGGTCGAACCCTGCAAGATCGCCCGCCTCGGTCCAGGCGATCGGCGTCACTTCGGCGCCGCCGGCAGCCAGCGCCTCAGCCTGCGGGTCGTAAGCCCAGCGCCACGGCTCCGGATAGTCCGGCGCGGGGATCAGGATTGCAACGCGCATCAGCGCCCGAGAAGGATCCGCGCCTGGCCTGCGATCTGCGCAAGCATTGGGGCGCTGACATGGCCCTCGTTGCGCGCCCGGCCGATGAGCTTGCGGAACTGCGCGATTTGGGCGCCGTGATTGGCGATCCACTGCTCGACTCCGCCGTCGACGTCGCCGCCACGGCAGCGCCCGAGAAACTCGATGCGCAGCTGCTCGAAGTCGCGCGCGAGCCCGGCGGTGAGGAGCCGCTCCCACTGATCCGCCGGCACGAAGCGGGCGACCTGCTGCTGCGCCCAGTCAAGGCCGAGCGCTTCGCCGAGTCGGGTGTAGGCCCGGGTCGCGTCAAGCTCGTCCAGCTTCTTGCGCGCCGACAGGGCGGCCACGCCGAACACGCCGTCGAGCTCAAACAGGCGCACAAGCAGTCGAACGATGTCGTCGCTCGCGCCGAGCGCGACCAGCCGGTCGCGCCGCGCCGCTGCTTCGTTCTTGACCTCGGCGCGGATGAGCTTCGCGGCCGCCGCGGAAATCTTCCGCACGCCCGGCTCGAGCAGCGCGCACAGCTTGTCGACCCGGGTCTCGCCAGCGCCGGCACGGAGAACATCGGCGAGGTGCGATGCAATGCTCGCAGCGGCGATCGAAAATAGTTCGATGCGGACGGTCTCGGGCAGATTGTCCTGTTCGATTTCCTCCCACAGCTTGTCGAGGTTGAGCAGCCGCTCGGCGACGAGGAAAGCCGCGACCACCTGCTGCAACGATGCGCCCTCTTCCTCTGTGAGGTCGAAGGCGACACCCGGGCCGAGCCGGTTTACGAGCCGGTTGGCGACCTTGGTGGCGATGATCTCGTTGCGCAGGCGATGGGCGCGGATGGCGTCGGCGTGGCTCTTGCGCATCGCCTTGGGGAAGGCATCGAACAATTGCGGGCCGACGAGCTCGTCCTCGGCCAGCGGCAGCTCCTCCGCCGCGTCCTGCAGGACCAGCTTGGAAATCGACAGCACGACCGCGAGCTCGGGGCGAGTTAGGCCGCGATTCTCCTGGCCCCGGCGGATCAAATCCTCGCTCGACTCGAGCCCTTCGACCTTGCGGTCGAGCCGGCCCGACGCTTCCAGGAGCTCGATGGTGCGGACGTAGCCCGGCAGCGCCTGCGCGCCGCCCGATTCGGCGATCGACACCGCCAGGGTCTGCAGGCGATTATCCTCGAGCACGAGCGCCGCGACGTCGTCGGTCATCCTCGCCAGCAGGCTGTTGCGCTTGGTGAATTGGAGCCGTCCTTCGCGCATCTCGCGATTGAGCGGGATCTTGATGTTCACCTCATTGTCGGAGCAGTCGACGCCGGCGCTATTGTCGATGAAGTCGGTGTTGATGCGGCCACCGCGCTCGGCAAATTCGATGCGCCCGGCCTGGGTGATTGCGAGGTTCGCGCCTTCGCCGATGACCTTTGAGCGGACCTCGGTAGCGCTGGCTCGAAGCGCGTCGTTGGACGGGTCGCCGACGTCGGCCTGGCTCTGGGCCGAGGACTTGATGTAGGTGCCGATGCCGCCGAACCAAAACAGGTCGACCGGTGCCTTGAGGATGGCATTGATCAGGCTGGCGGGGTCGAGCGCCTTGGCATCGATACCGAGCGCGGCGCGCGCTTCCGCGCTCAAAGGGATCGATTTCTCGGAGCGCGGCCAAACGCCGCCGCCCTTGCTGATGAGCTTCTTGTCGTAATCGTCCCAGCTCGAGCGCGGCAGCGCAAACATCCGGCTACGTTCGACCCAGCTCTTCGCCGGATCGGGATCGGGATCGATGAAGATGTGGCGGTGGTCAAAGGCCGCGATAAGTTTCAGCGACTTCGACAGCAGCATCCCGTTGCCGAACACGTCGCCCGACATGTCGCCGCAGCCCGCGACGGTGATTTCGTCGCTCTGAACGTCGATGCCCATTTCGAGGAAGTGACGCTGGACGGAGATCCACGCGCCCTTGGCGGTGATCCCCATCGCCTTGTGGTCATAGCCGTTCGACCCACCGCTGGCGAATGCGTCGCCGAGCCAGAAATTGCGCTCCAGCGCGATTGCGTTGGCGACGTCGGAGAAGGTCGCGGTGCCCTTGTCGGCCGCGACGACGAAATAGGGATCGTCGCCGTCCCGGATCACGACGCCTTCAGGGTGCATCACCTTGTCGTTGACGAGATTGTCGGTGACCGAGAGCAGCGAGCGGATGAAGATCCGGTAGCTTTCCGTGCCTTCGGCCAGCCACGCGTCGCGGCTGGACATCGGCGGCAGGTGCTTGGGATAGAAGCCGCCCTTGGCGCCGGTCGGGACGATTACTGCGTTTTTGACCAGCTGCGCCTTCATCAGGCCGAGGATTTCGGTGCGGAAATCGTCGCGCCGGTCCGACCAGCGCAGTCCGCCGCGTGCGACCGGGCCGCCGCGCAGGTGAATGCCTTCGACGCGCGGCGAGTAGACCCAGATTTCGCGCCACGGCACCGGCGCCGGCAGGCCCGGAACCAAGCTGCTGTCGATCTTGAAGGCCAACGCCTCCTCGGCCGCAGGAGCAAAAGCGTTGGTCCGAAGGACTGCTTCGACCAGGGCCCGCAGGCGCCTCAGGATGCGGTCGTCGTCGATCGAGCGGACCTTGGAGAGGCTGCGGTCGAGCTCCTCGCAGAAATCGGTGAACTGCTCTTCGCGCCGGCTCGTAGCCGGATCGTGCGCCGCGACGAACATGCCAATCAAGGCGCGGGTTGCATTGGGCGCTCGCCGCAGCGCGTCGACGACGGTCACGAGGCCAAAGCTGCTTCCGGTCTGGCGGAGATAGCGGAACCAGGCGCGCAGCCATACCACCGAGCGCATGTCGAGATCGGCGTAAAGCACGAGCTGGTTGAACTCGTCATCCTCTGCGGTGCCGCACAGCACATTGGCAATCGCGCCCTCAATCTCCGTCGCCCTGGCGAGGATCGAGTCCTCGTCGGTACCGGCGGCGACCTCGACGCGGAAGTCGTGGATATACCCGTTGTTGCTGCTCAGCGCGGTGGGGAACTCCTCGAGCACCCGGAAGCCGAAATTCTCGAGGACCGGAACGACGTCGGACAGCGGGATGAGGGCGCCGCGCCGATACGTCTTGAGGCGGAAATGGCCGGGCGCGTCGGTGTCGAGCCGGGTCAGCCTGACGGCTCGGTCGTCCTCGTCGGCAAGATCGCACAGCCGCAGGATGTCGGCGGCGCCTTC
>JAXDPR010000209.1:0-2955 GCA_034668265.1 Sphingomonadales bacterium | reverse complement strand
TCGCGCCTTCCGCGATCTTCCTCAGGATGCGGCGCATGATCTTGCCCGACCGGGTCTTGGGCAGCGCCGGCGTGAAGTGGATTTTCTCCGGCGCGGCGAGCGCGCCAATGTCGTGGCGCACTTCCTTCACCAGTTCCTTGCGAAGATCGTCGCTGCCCTCTTCGCCGGCGTTCAAGGTTACGAACGCATAGATGGCGGTGCCTTTGATGTCGTGTGGGAATCCAACCACTGCGGCCTCGGCGACCTTGGCGTGCGAGACGAGCGCGCTTTCGACTTCGGCAGTGCCGATGCGGTGGCCGGAGACGTTGATTACGTCGTCGACCCGGCCGGTGATCCAGTAATATCCGTCTTCGTCGCGGCGGCAGCCGTCGCCGGTGAAATAGAGGCCGGGATAGGCCTTGAAATAGGTTTCGAAGAAGCGGCCGTCGTCGCCCCACACGGTGCGCATCTGCCCGGGCCACGAGGCGGCAATGCAGAGGTTTCCGTTCGCCGCGCCTTCGAGCACATTGTGCTGCGCGTCGACGAGTAGCGGCTTGATGCCCGGCAGCGGCTTCGTCGCGCTTCCCGGTTTCGTCTCGGTCGCGCCGGGGAATGGGGAGATGAGAATCCCGCCGGTTTCGGTCTGCCACCAGGTGTCGACCACCGGGCAGCGCTTGTCGCCGACGACGCGCCAATACCATTCCCACGCTTCGGGGTTGATCGGCTCCCCGACCGTCCCGAGCAGGCGCAGGGTCGAGCGGCTGTAGCGCGTCACCGGCTCGTCGCCTTCGCGCATCAGGGCGCGAATCGCGGTCGGGGCAGTGTAGAATATGGTGACGCCCAGCCGATCCACGGTCTCCCAGAAACGGCCGAAGTCGGGATAATTGGGAACGCCGTCGAACATCACGCTGGTCGCGCAATTGGCGAGCGGGCCGTAGACGACGTAGCTGTGGCCGGTGATCCAGCCGATGTCGGCGGTGCACCAGAAGATGTCCTCCTGGCGGTAGTCGAAGATCCAGTCGAAGGTCGTTGCGGCCCAGACGGCATAGCCGCCTGCGGTATGGACGACGCCCTTGGGCTTCCCGGTCGAGCCCGAGGTGTAGAGGATGAACAGCGGATCTTCCGCGTTCATGATTTCCGGGTTGCAGTCGGTCGAATGGCCGTTGCGTACGGCGGAATAATTGACGTCGCGGCCTTCCCTCATCGGCACGTCCGCGCCGGTGCGGGTGACGACGATCACGGTGGGCACGTCGCGCGCTTCGAGCGCCTTGTCGACATTGCGCTTCAAGGGGATGGGCTTGCCGCCGCGCAGGCCCTCGTCGGCGGTGATCACGGCGCAGGCGTCGCAATCGGCGATCCGCCCGGCGAGGCTTTCGGGCGAGAAACCGCCGAACACCACCGAGTGGATCGCGCCGATCCGGGCACAGGCGAGCATCGCCGCCGCCGCTTCGGGGATCATCGGCATGTAGATCATCACGCGGTCGCCGCGCTTGATGCCGCGCGATTTCAGCAGGTTCGCGAAGCGGCAGGTCTCTTCGTAGAGCTGGCGGTAGGTGAGGCTGTGGCCCTGGCCCGGCTCGTCGGCTTCGAAGATGACCGCGGTGCGGTCGCCATGCTCGGCGAGATGCCGGTCGAGGCAATTGACCGATAGGTTGAGCTCGCCGTCCGCATACCAATTGATGCGGAAATTATCATGGTCGAACGACCAGTCGCCGGCCTTCGCTGGGAACTTGTTCCACGTCAGCCGCCGCGCCTGGTCGAGCCAGAAGCGGTCCGGATCCGCGGCCTCGAGGTCGTGCAGTTCTGCAAGCTCCCGCGGGCCGATGCGCGCGTTGAAGCCGGAAGGAACGGGATGAACCGCTTCGCTCACAAACCTTTGCTCATGTCGATGACGAAGCGGTACCGAACATCGTTCTTGAGCAGGCGCTCGTACGCTTCATTGACCTGGCTCATCTGGATGAACTCGACGTCCGGATAAATCTCCTTGGCCGCACAGAAATCGAGCATCTCCTGGGTCTCGGGAATGCCGCCGATGGCCGAACCGCCGACTGCGCGGTTCCACCAGATCAGGTTGAAGCCGACGAAACCCGGCATCGGCGTAAGCGCGCCGACGATTACCATCCTTCCGGACCGGCCGAGCAGCTGCAGATAGGGATCGATCTCGTGGCTCACCGGAATTGTGTTCAGGATGAAATCGAACCGCGTCGCCGCCGCTTGCATTTGCGCAGCGTCGGTCGAGATGATGACGTCATCTGCGCCAAGATCGCGCGCATCCTGGCCCTTGCTTGGCGTAGTCGTGATCATCGTCACGTGCGCACCTAGGGCCGCGCCGAGCTTCACGCCCATGTGCCCGAGGCCCCCGAGCCCGACGACCGCCATCTTCGTTTCCGGTCCGACATTGTACTGCCGCAGCGGCGAGTAGGTCGTGATCCCCGCGCAAAGCAGCGGCGCGACGCGGCTGACATCCATCCCTTCGGGAACCTTCAGCACGAAATGGTCGCGGACGACGATATGATCGGTGTAGCCGCCCTTGGTGATCGTGCCGTCGTGATAGTCGGCGCCGTTGTAGGTCTGGACGCAGCCCTTGCGGCAAAAGACCTCCCAGCCTTCCAGGCACTGGTCGCACTCCATGCAGCTGTCGACCATGCAGCCGACGGCGACCGTGTCGCCGACGCGATGGCGCGTGACCTCGTCGCCGATCGCGGTGACGGTGCCGACGATCTCGTGGCCGGGGATCACCGGGTACCGGCTTCCGCCCCAGTCGTTGCGGCAGGTATGCAAGTCGCTGTGGCAGATGCCGGCGTAGGTGATCTTTATCGCCACGTCGTTCGGGCGCAGCGCGCGACGCTCGAACTCCATCGGCCGCAGCGGCTGATCGGGAGCGTCCGTCCCCCACCCCTTCGCCGGGGTGGGCCTGTTAGTGGCCTCGGAGGTCGTGGTGGGATGCGGTTCCGCAGTGGTTGCCATGAAAGCCTC
>JAXDPR010000208.1:0-16582 GCA_034668265.1 Sphingomonadales bacterium | reverse complement strand
GACGAACATAGTGATGACGCAACCGATGCCCATGATCGAATTTCGCAAGGCGACGGACACGGTGGTGCCGACAACCTGCTCGATGATCGTCGTATCGACCGTGATTCGAGAGGTGATCTCGGCCGGCCGGTTTTCCTCGAAGAACCCCGGCGACATCCTCAAGAGGTTGCGGTGGACGGCCAGGCGGATGTCGGCGACCGTGCGCTCCCCGAGCCAGGACACGAAATAGTAGCGGATGGCAGTGGCAACCGCGAGCACCGCGACGACCGCCAGCAGAAGCTCGAACCAGGGGGCGATCGCACGCGCGCTGCTCGCGCCCGTTCCGAAGCCCTTGTCGATGACGAACTTGAATCCCCACGGGATCGAGTTCGTCGCGGCGGCTGCAACCAGCAGCGCGAGCGCCGCGATTGCGATGTGCCCGGGGTAGCAGGTCGCGAAGCCCCACACCATTCGGAGGCTTTTGACGGAACGGCCCTTAGGGCGGTTGCCGGAATTAATGGCCATGCGCCGATCCCTAACAGCCGTCCGCGCTTGCCTCAAATGCCCTTTGGGTAATCTTGCCGGACGCCGGCGCGGTTTGCTTCGCCGCGGCGGCAGGGTAGTAAATGGCCAATTAACGAATCGAAGCGAGTTTCCAATGGGTTCGGAAGAAAGTGAACAGCGGCCAGGATTCGGCGACCTACTCGCCGAGCTGACCGACAGCGACCTGGTCGTCGAAGTGGTGGTGAGCGCGGGCGCGCGGCGCCCGCCCGAGATCGCACAGGTCGAGCGGCTGCGCGACGCGGTCGAGGCTTCCTATCGCGCGCTCGCCGGACCGGTGCCGATCCAGGCCGAAACCGTTGCCGTGCTCGAGGAGGTGGCTCGACGCAGCCTGTCGTTGTGGCTGAGGGTTCGCGCCGCGACTACGCCCGCGGGCGATGACGAGGCGTCGCTGCTCAAGTTTCTGGCGCGGGGCACGCTGGCGATCATTGCGTGGATGGACGGCTCGTCGACCCACCAGCTGGCCGATCTCCAGCAGGCGCTCCGGGTGCTCGCCTGGGGAACGTCGATCACGACCTCCGCCCATCCCGTGCTGCCGTCCTCTGCCGATCTGGTCGCCGCGATTGCCGCCTGGCAGAAGGCGAAAGCAGGCCTCGGCGCCGGTTCTTCGGTCCGGATCAGCACCAACAACGGCTCGGCCGACCTCGATCCTGGTCAGACGATCGCCGAGCCCCGTTTGCTTCTGCAGGCGCGAAAGCTGGTCAATCACTCCGCTGACATGATCTTTGTCGTCGAAATGCCCGACTATCAGGCGACCGGTCAGTGGCAGCTGAAGCATGGCGGCACCCGGACCCTGGCCTATTGCGAGCCTGGCACATTGCTCGACAAATTCTATCGGCGCGAGCTCGACATCCGCCCCGGTGACGCGCTTCGCTGCCGCGTCGATTTTGAGACGTCCTACGGGCCCGACCATGAGGTGCTCACCGAGCGCTACCGGATCGTCGAGATCCTGGAAGTCCTTCCCGCCGCTCGAAGCGCCGACGTCCAGCCTCTTCAGCCGACCGAGCCGGTCCGGCGCGAGGCCGCCGCCGAGCTCGAACCCGCGTCTTAGGCCTGGCCCGACTCCCGATTTGACATTGCCGGCTTCGTTGCACTGCAACATTTCGCCTTGCAACCGGTTACAGAGCGGCCCACATCTCTTGGTGGGGGAAGGAAATCGCCACAGATGCTCTATGACGCCTATGAAGTGCAGCGCTCGTTTCTCGCAGGTGCGAGCAAGCTCGCGGGGCTAGGAGCCGGCTGGCTCAGCAATCCCGCCAACCCGTGGGGCTATAGCTCGATGGGGCCGTTGGTGGCCGCAAGTCTCGAAGTCTTCGCCCATGCGGCCGCGCCGCGCGGAAAGCCGGAATTCGGGATTATCGAGACGAAGGTAGGCCGGAAAATTGTCGCGGTCGACGAAGACATCGTCCTTCGCAAGCCGTTCGGGCAGCTCAAATATTTCCGCAAGGTCGACGCCGAATCCGGGCGTCCGCTGCTGATCGTCGCCCCCATGTCGGGCCACTATGCGACTTTGCTGCGCGGAACGGTCGAACGGCTTCTGCCCGACAATGATGTTTACATCACCGATTGGCGCGACGCGAAGCTGGTCCCGCTGTCGGACGGCAGCTTCGATCTCGACGATTATATCGATTACCTCATCGAGTATCTGACGCTGATCGGCGAGAGAACCGGCGAGCGGCCGCACTTGCTCGCGGTGTGCCAGCCCGCGGTTCCGGCCTTTGCTGCGACTGCGCTGATGAATCAGGACAAGGACCGCTGGCGCCCGAAAACGCTGACGATGATGGGCGGGCCGATCGACACGAGGCAGGCGCCGACCGCGGTCAACACGCTGGCGACGCAGCGGCCATTCAGCTGGTTCGAGCAAAATGTGATCGCGACCGTGCCGATGATTTATCCGGGCTCGGGTCGTGAGGTCTATCCGGGCTTTCTCCAGCTCGCCGGCTTCATGACCATGAACCTCGGCTCGCACCTCGTCAGCCATTGGGAGATGTTCAAGCATCTCGTCGTCGGCGATGAAGAGGGCGCGGGGCCGACCCAGAAGTTCTACGAGGAATATCGCTCGGTGTGCGACATGACGGCGGAATTTTACCTCCAGACCGTCGATGTCGTGTTCCAGCGCCACCTGCTCCCAAAGGGGCAGCTCAAGCATCGCGGCCGCCTGGTCGATCCGGCGGCGATCCGCGACACCGCCTTGCTTGCGATCGAGGGCGAGCGCGACGATATTTCGGGCATCGGCCAGACCAGGGCTGCGCTCGACATCGCCACCAAGGTGCCCAAGGCGAAGAAGCACTACTTCATGGCCGAGGACGTGGGACATTACGGCATCTTCAACGGCCGCAAGTGGCGCGAGAAGATCGCGCCGGTCGTCGAGAAGTTCATCGCCGCCAATGACTAAGGTCAGGCGGCTTTTTTCATCCTGACGCCACCGAGCATGGTCAGCGCGACGACCGCGGCCAGGGCGGATACGCCGGCCGACACGAACATCGCCATGTGAAAACCGGCGAACAGCGCGGCACCCGTGCTCGCCAGCACCGAGCCGAGCAGCGCGGTCGCGATCAGGCCGCCAGTTCGCGCAACCGCGCTGTTGAAGCCTGACGCCATCGCGACATGCTGCTCCTCGACCGATCCGAGCACCGAGGCCGTCAGCGGCGCGACCGCGATGGTCATGCCAAGCGCCATCACCAGTATCGTCGGGAATGCGCCCGTCCAGTAGCTGCTATTCTCCCCGATGAGGAACGCGAGTGCCATGCCGGCAGCGACAATCAGCGGTCCGATGGTCAACGGAATGCGGGGGCCGAGGCGTGCCGCGAGGCCGCCCATCGTCGGCGAGATAGAAGTCATCAGGACCGGCAGTGGAAGCATCGCCAACCCCGCCTGGACCGGCGAATAGCCACCGCTGGTGATCAGCACGTAAGGGATCAGCAGCATCGCCGCGCCGAACGCACCGTAGAGCAGGAAGGTGAGCAGGTTCAGCCCGGTGAAACAACGGCCCTTGAACAGGTCGAGGGGCATCATCGCGCGTGGCCCGCGGCGATACTCGACCCACAGGAAGCCCGCGAGAAACGCCAGGCCGGCAGCAAGCGCGACCAGCGCCGTATTGGTAAAGTGCCGGGTCGCCGACCACAGGGTCAGCGCGTAGGTGAGGCCGCCAAGGCCGGCCGTGGCCAGCAAGGCGCCGGCATAGTCGGTGCGGCCGGCGCCGGCCTCCTTGCTTTCATCGACGAACCGAAGCGCGAGCAGGGTCGCTGCGAGCGCGAGCGGCAGGTTGATGTAGAAGATCGCCGGCCAGCCGACGGTCCCGACGAGCCAGCCCCCGATGAGAGGCGCGACCGCCGCCATCGCTGCACCCGAAGCCGCCCAGATGCCGACCGCGCGTCCGCGTTTCTCGCCTTGGAAGGCAGCGTTGAGCAGCGCCAGGCTGTTGGGCAACAGCAGAGCCGCGCCCACGCCCTGCGCCGCGCGCGCTGTGAGCAAGATCGGCAGGCTTGGAGCCAAGGCGCAGATGAGCGAGGTGATCGCGAAAATGCTCGTGCCGATCACCAGCAGCCGCCGGCGTCCGAAATGGTCGCCGAGCGCGCCGCCAAGAAGGAGCAAGGCCGACAGCGGCAACAGGTAGGCATTGACGACCCATTGAACCTCCTGCCCACCGGCGCCGTAGCTGGCGCGGATCGCAGGCAGCGCGACGCTTAGGACCGACCCTTCGACAAACGACAGGCTGGAAGCGAGAACGCAGGCGACCAGCGTCCAGCGCGGGTCGGCTTTGCGGGTTCCGGTCCGGCTGCTGGCGTCGCGCGGGCTCAATCGACGTGCTGGGCGATTGCGGCTTCGACCATATTACGCCACACGCCCTCATCGCCGGCGGCGGCCTGCGCTTCATCGGGCTCACGCATCGTATGAAGCACCGCAAGCGCCTGGTTCACATGTTCGCGCCACGCCAGATCGACCTTCTCTCCAGCCGAAGGGTCGCTTCCCTCGGCGTTACTGCTGAAGGCGGCGCCGGCGAGCACTCGGGCGATACGTTCTACCAGCGGGCGATTGGATTCGGGCATCGGTGAACCTCCTGTTTGAGGCGATCAACCCGCTCAGCCCGCTTCGGTTTCGGCCGGCGGCATCCCCGCGATCTTGCGAGCGGCGTGGACAAGCTCGACCGGGAGCATGGCGATGATCGTACTGTTATGCTCGACGCCGATCTCCGTGAGCGTTTGCAGCCGCCTCAGTTCGAGCGCGCCCGGCGAAGCGCTGATCGTGTCAGCCGCCTGCGAAAGCTTGGTTGCCGCCTCGTGCTCGCCTTCGGCGCGGATGATGCGCGCACGCTTTTCGCGGATTGCCTCCGCCTCCTTGGCGATCGCGCGCTGCATTTGCTCGGGGATGTCGACGTCCTTGATCTCCACCGAATCGACTTCGACCCCCCACTTCAGCGACGCTTCGCGCAACAGGTCCTGCATACGCTTGTTGATCGACACGCGATCCTTCAACATCTGGTCGAGCTCGCTCTGGCCGATCGCATCGCGTAGCGCCGTTTCGGCCGCTTGCACGGTCGCGCCGCGCCAGTCTTCGACGGCGGTCACCACCTGCATCGGAGAATCTGCGCGAAACCACAGCACCGCATTGACCCGAACCGCGACGCCGTCGCGCGTGATCGTTTCCTGGGTTTCCAGCTGGTAGGTGATGATCCGCTGATCGACCCGGACGACGCGGTCGACGTAAGGGATCAGCCAGTACCAGCCGGGACCCTTCATGGGGCCAAGGCGGCCGAGGCGGAACAGCACGCCTCGCTGATATTCCTGGTTGATCCCGAAACTCTTGAGCGCGCTAACCAAAAGGAAGACGAACAGGACCGCCAGCAACCCAAGCATTACAGGCATGTGATTCCTCCGGGTGAGTCGGCGGACAGGCTATAGCACTTCGAACAGGCCCGCCGCGCCCATCCCGCCGCCGACGCACATGGTGACGACGACATATTTGACGCCGCGGCGCTTGCCTTCGATCAAGGCGTGGCCGGTCATCCGGGCGCCGCTCATGCCGTAGGGGTGGCCGATCGAGATCGAACCGCCGTCGACGTTCAATCGGTCCTCGGGGATTCCCAGCTGCTCGGCGCTGTAAAGCACCTGCACCGCGAACGCCTCGTTCAGTTCCCACAGGCCGATGTCGTCGACTTTCAGGTCGAAGCGGCCGAGCAACTTGTTGACGGCGTCGATCGGGCCGATGCCCATTTCGTCGGGCTCGGTGCCGGCGACTGCCATTCCAATGTAGCGGCCCATGGGCGCTAAGCCGCGCCGTTCGGCCTCTTTCGCTTCCATGAGGATCGAAGCCGAGCTGCCGTCGGAAAGCTGGCTGGCATTGCCGGCTGTGATCGAGGTCTCGGGGCCGAGCACCGGGTTGAGGCTGGACAGCCCCTCCAGAGTCGTGTCGGCGCGGTTGCCCTCGTCCTTGGCGATGGTCACTTCCTTCTGCGAGACCTCGCCCGTCTCCTTGTCCTTGACCATCATCACGGTCGTGACAGGGACAATCTCGGCATCGAACCGGCCTGCGGCCTGGCCCGCGGCGGTGCGCTGCTGACTCTTCAGCGCATATTCGTCCTGCCGCTCGCGGCTGATGCCGTAACGCTGCGCGACCGTTTCGGCGGTCTGAAGCATCGGCATGTAGACATGCTTGTGCATCGCGATCAGCGAGGGATCGGGCGCAATGCGCATCTCCGCCGTCTGCACCAGGCTGATCGAATCCTGCCCGCCGGCGGCAACCACGTCCATCTTGTCCGTGATGATCTGCTTGGCGGCGGTGGCGATGGCCATCAGGCCGGACGAGCATTGGCGGTCGATCGTCATGCCCGAGACGCTGACCGGGCAGCCGGCGCGAAGCGCGACCTGGCGGCCGATATTGCCGAACTGCGTGCCTTGAGTGAGCACCGCGCCCCACACGACATCGTCGATCTCGCCCGCCTCGATCCCGGCTCGCTCGATCGCCGGCTTGAGCGACAATGCACCCAGCGTCGGTCCAGCGGTCGCATTGAAGGCGCCCTTGTAGGCACGGCCGATGGGCGTCCGTGCGGTTGAAACGATCACGGCCTCGCGAGCCATCTTGTCCTTCTCCTCAAATGAACATGAGGCCGAGCCAGACGGCGGTCAGCGCCGGCTTGTCCTCTCCTTCGATTTCAATCGACACGGTGTGACGCAGCAGCCATTGCCCCGGCGCTTTCTCCTCGATTGAGTCAAGCGTGAAGCGGCCGCGGACGCGCTTGCCCGACTTGACCGGAGCCAGGAAGCGGACCCGGTCGAACCCGTAGTTCAGTGCCATTTTCACGCCCTCGGGGATGAGCATGCCCTCGGCCGCCATTCGCGACAGCAGCGACAGCGTCAGGAAACCATGGGCGATCGTCCCGCCGAACGGCGTCTGCGCAGCCCCCGCCGGATCGACGTGGATGAACTGATGGTCGTCGGTCGCGTCGGCGAACGCGTCGATCCGCCCCTGGTCGATGGTCAGCCAGGACGAGACGCCAACTTCTTCGCCGACGCGGGCGCGGATCTCGTCGAGGTTGGCGATCGGCATCAGCCGCTATTTGCAGCCGTGTGAATAAGACGCAAGTGGCGCGTCAGAACGGCAACGGCGCGGGCGGCTGGTCGGACGCGCGGGCAAGCACCAGCTTGGCGGCGCCGAGCCGGTCGATCAGCGCATGCAGGACCGCCGACCGGTTGCGCGCAAGCGTATCGGCACTCGTGCTCGAATCGTCGTAGACGAGATCATAGGAAAGCGCGCCCGAACCGGCCCCCGCGAGGCCGCAGCGAACCAGCTTGCATCCTTTTTGCGCGGAAATAGCTTCAGCGGCAGCTTCGGCCACCCGGTCGACGGCTGCGCCCGACGTGTCGCCGCCGACGGCAAGGTAGATGGTGATCCGCCGTGCCTTCGCCTGGGCGAGATTGTGGATCTCGCGCTCGAGCAGCTTGGTATTGGCCATGACCAGTTGCTCGCCGGTGATCGAGCGTAGTCGCGTGGTCTTGAGCCCGATCCGCTCCACAACGCCGGTGCTGCCGTCGTAACGGATCGTGTCGCCCTTCTTGAACGGGCGGTCGAACAGGATCGAGAGCGCCGCGAACAGGTCGGAGAAGATGCCCTGGGCGGCAAGCCCGATCGCAATTCCGCCGATGCCCAGGCCGGCGACCAGCGCGGTCACGTTCACGCCGACATTATCGAGGATCAGGATTCCCGCGATGCTGAACAACGCGACGCTGACCAGCACTCGGATAATGGCCATGGCGCTGGCAAGCGGTCCCGACCCATTCTCCTCGGCGACCCTGCGGCCGATGACTCCGATGACCAGCTCGCGGCCCCACACCGCGCCCTGGATCGCAAAGGCAATGACGAACGCTATGTCGATCAGCCGCGCCGCCTTGTGCGGAAGCTCGGCATAGGTCGCGACCACGTCGGCGGCGGCCAGGATCATGAAGGCGATGCTGGTCTGCGCCAGCACCCTTCCGAACACGGCGCGCCAGCCCATTCCGAGCGGATCGCGGCGCACGCTGCGCTCGCCGTAGGACCTAAGCAGCAGCATCAGCGCCACGAGCACGACACCGACGAGCACGCCGGTCATCAGCCCGTCGCGGTTGGCTTCGAACCAAGCATTGAAGCGATCCACCCACATGACGGCCGTCTTGCCGAGCGGTGCGAGCGCAATCAAGCCGCCGCGGCTTTTCGCGCCTTTTTCCCGACTTTCTTCAAGAACGGGATCAACGCGACCTCGCACGAGGACATCCATTTGCGTGCACGCGGACGTTCCAGGCCTTTGAGCGGGTCGCGGGGGTTGTCCTTCACTGCCGCGATCAGCGCCGGATGGACATAGGCCTTGCGGCTCATCGCGACGGTGTTACCGAGCGCCTCGGCGACCGGCTCGATCATCGTCTTGACGCTGATCCGCGCGTTGTCGGCCTTGTCGAGCATCTGCTCGAACGCCAGGACGGTCGCGCCCCAGGTGCGGAAATGCTTGGCGGTAAAGTCGCCGCCGCTGGCCTCGCGGATATAGTCGTTGACCTCGGTCGAGGTGATGGGGTGGGGGTTCCCATCGCCGTTGACGTACTGGAACAGCGCCTGGCCGGGCAGCTCCTGAAGCTGGCGGACGATCCGGCGAAGCGTGCGGTCGGTGATCGTCACTTCATGCTGGACGCCGCTCTTGCCCTTGAACCGCATTCTTACCTTGCGGCCGTCGTCCTGGACCTGGCGGCTCAGCAGGGTGGTCGCGCCGTAGCTCTTGTTCGATTTTGCATATTCCTCGTTGCCGACGCGCAGATAATCATCGTCGAGCAGGCGGACGACCGCGGCGACCACCTTGTCCCTGCTGAGCGCACGCATTCTCAAGTCCTTGTCGACCTTGCGGCGCATCCTGGGCAGCGCCTTGCCGAATTCTGCAAGGCCGGCGAACTTGCTCGCCTCGGCCCGGGCGCGGAACTCGGGATGGTAGCGATATTGCTTGCGCCCGCGATCGTCGATTCCGGTCGCCTGGAGATGGCCGTTGGGATCCTTGCAGAACCAGGCGTCCGTGTAGGCGGGCGGAAGGGCGATCGAGTTCAGCCGGTCGATCGTGTCGCGGTCGGTGATCCGTTTCTCGCCGTCGAAATAGGCCCAGTAGCGGCCCTTCCGCTTGCGGGTGTAGCCCGGTTCGCTGTCGCTGCTGTGCCTCAGCATGTCGTGTTAGGCTTCACTCGGCTCATCGAGGCGCATAGACGAGCGGCGGGCGGGTGAGTTCCTGTTCTTGCTGATGGAGATGCCCCCATGCCTTTGATTCCCGTTTCGCGAGTCCTCATCGTCGCCACCGATGGCTTCGAGGAGTGGGAGCTGTTCGGCCCGCGCCAGATCCTTCAGCAGCGCGGCGCCGAGGTTGTGCTCGCCTCATTGAAGCTCGATCCCATCCAGGCGACGGTCCACGACGACCCCGGGCGGACGATCCGCCCCGACCTCACCGTCGACGATGCCAGTGCAGACGACTTCGACGCGCTGATCCTTCCCGGCGGCGTCCGCAACCCAGATACGCTTCGAATCCACGGCAACGTCATCGAGCTGATCAAGGCGTTCGATCGCCAGGGCAAGCCGATTGGCGCCATCTGCCACGGCCCCTGGTTGCTGGTCGAGGCAGATCTGCTGCGCGGCCGAACCGCGACCAGCTGGCCGTCGATTCGCACCGACCTCCGAAACGCCGGCGCCAATGTCGTCGACGAGGCGGCCGTCACTGACGGCAATATCGTCACCAGCCGCAAGCCCGACGATGTCGAGGCGTTCACCAATGCCATTATCGACCTCATCGAAGATCGGCCCGAGGTGACCGAGCTCGACGCGACTCGCGAGACCGCCGCCTAACGGACTGGCAACATATTCGCGTTATTGGTCCCGCGATGGATGCGGGACTAATCGAGCGGATCGAAACCGGTGCCGGGCGCGGTGCTTCGGCACTGTTTGCAGGTTCCGTCGGCTATGCAGCCTACGGCCTTCTGGCGACGCTCACCGTCCAGCCTCAGTTGGGCCTGTGTGCCGTGGGGGCCGGGGTGGTCGCTTTTCTGCCATGCAGCCGCGCCCTCGGCGCCGGCCGGCGCGGCGCGGGCTTCGTCCTGCCCGATTTCGCCCTGCGCGATTTCGAATTCGCCGAGGCTGGCGATGAGCTGCTGCTGACCGATGCCGACCGGCTGACGGCGGCGGACGAGCTTGTGCTGACCGATGCCGACCGGCTCATGGCGGCCGACGAGCTTGTGCTGACCGATGCCGACCGGCTGATGCCGGCCGACGAGCTTGTCCTGAGCCAAGCCGACCGTCTCGATGCCGCCGCTCCGTTGGTGCTCGACGACATTCTCGCGGCGATCGGCCCTGAATCGCGGGTCGTGCGGCTGTTCGACCGCAAGGCAATGCCGTCGCCGCCCCCGACACCGGGCCAGCTTCAGTCACGGATCGCCGATCATCTCGGGGACGGGGCGCCCCGGTTCGCCCCGTCCGATGCGTCGCAGGCCCTCTCGGCCGCTCTCGCCGAGTTGCGACGCTCGCTTCGCTAGTCGGCCGCTACGGT
Organism: Sphingomonadales bacterium; assembly: GCA_034668265.1. GTDB lineage: Bacteria > Pseudomonadota > Alphaproteobacteria > Sphingomonadales > Sphingomonadaceae > Sphingomicrobium. The sequence goes on along the minus strand of JAXDPR010000208.1, from coordinate 6,003 downwards.
CAGGGCCTCGATGATGATGGTGGTCGACCCGTCCGGGGCGTACGCCGGCGGACCGGCGAGCGCGATGTCGGCGACGATCACGCCGGGGATGCTGAGCTCGGCATCCTCGAGCCCGTTGCACATCCGTTCGACGACAAGACGCGAATCCGGCCCAGGGATGCGCAGTTGGAGTTCGTGCCGCTCGCCGGTGAAGGTCAGCGAGCGCCAGTCGACCGAATATACGTCACTAAGCAAAATCCTATCTCGTGGCACTCGCGCCCGTCCTGTAAGGCAGCGCAGAAGCGCCGAGGCGGCCGGCGACATGGCGATCCGGTTCATTGGGCACCTGCTTCCAGATAAACCAGGACCCGCCTCACCGTGGCCGGCCGGGGATCGCGTCCCTTGCGAAAATCGAAGACAAACCGCGGATCTCCAACGACATCTCGTCCGAAACGGGTAGGAGCCGTGTCATTACGGCGCAGGAATTTTTCCACTTCTCTGAGTAAATTCACCTGACGTTTTCCTTATGGTCCGATTCGACTCGGCTGCTCGTTACCTCCCAACGGAATTCCTACTTGTCTAGGCACTTACCTATCACTACTAAAGGCGCATTAATGATGAACGATCCCCGCCTGGTTCTGGAGCGGCTGTGCGCCGAGCGCGGCGAGGACTTCGCCGGCCTGTCCCGCATGCTCGGGCGCAATGCCGCCTACATCCAGCAATTCGTGCGCCGCGGCGTGCCGAGGCGGCTCGGCGAGGAGGAGCGCGGCAAGCTCGCGCGCTACTTCGGGATTTCGGAATCCTTGCTCGGCGGACCGGCGAACGAAGCGCCCGATGCCAACGGCCTGGTGAGCGTCAAGCGCCATCGGGTCATGGTCTCCGCCGGACCCGGCGCGATCGTCGCCGCGGAGCTGGGGAAGCCTTATTTCGCGTTCGACGAACGATGGTTGAAGGCGCTGACCCCGAGCGCGCCGTCCAACCTATCGATCGTCCGGGTCGAGGGCGATTCGATGGCGCCGACTCTCAACGCCGGCGATGACATCCTGGTCGATCTCGGTGACTCAACCGAGCGTCTGCGTGACGGGATCTACGTGCTTCGCATCGACGATGCGTTGGTGGTCAAGCGGATCGCGCTCAATCCGATCGGCCGCCGGGTCACGGTCCAGTCGGACAACCCGGCCTATCCCGACTGGCCCGATTGCACCCTTGCCGAGATTAACTGCATCGGGCGGGTGATCTGGTCCGGGCGGCGGATCCTCTAGCTCCGTCGCGCGCGGTCGATCAGCCAGGTTGCGACGGCGAGCGCGATTCCGGCGCCAGTGCCGATCAGGATGCCCTTCATCGGATTTCCAAGGGCGAGGCCGAGCGGAAAGCCGGCGAGGATGCAGATGGTGAGGAAGCATCCTCCGGCGCGGGTCGAATTCGGCATTGGCCGCCCATGCCAAGCGCGGGGCGGATCGCCAAGCCCCGGCGAAAATACATGGCTAACGGCGCGTTGACGACGATCGTCCGCAGTCGGGAAACGCGGCGCTGCTAAGCTCGGCGGCATGGATAGTCCATTCATCCATGGCCGCGTGGCGCTGGCCGACGCCGCCGAGCTCATCCAGCGCTATGGCGACGACGCCGGCTTTGAGGCGGCGATGCGCGCGGAGCGCAGCCGCGACGACGGCAATGTCGCGCGCTTCTGCCACTGGCGTCAGATCGAGCGCGTGATCGCGACGCTCAGCAGCGACGAGGTAACCGGCACCGTTCACTAAGTCCTTCGCCGGGCGAGCGAACATACTGGCGCGGTTCAGGTGCGCTGTCTAAGCCTTGCCTAGGATGAGCGGGCGGGGTTTCAGGGTGACAGGCGCACGATGGCAGTGCGTTGCCGCGGCCTCCGCGCTGCTTCCTGGGCCTTTGCTCGCACAGACGGTACCGCCGCCGGCGCCCAATCCCCCCGACGCGGCCGAGCTCGACCCCAATGCGCCGCTCGCGCCGCTTCCGGATCTCGGCGTCGCCTGGCCCGAGCTCAATGCGAAAGATACCGCGCCGCCGCCGGCGCCCGCGAACTCAGCCAAGCGGCCCAGCCTGCCGATCGCGGGCGACATGCGCTACACGCTTCAGGTCGAAGGGCTGGGATCGGTCAGCGATTCCGAGCAACTGCTTCGCGCTTTCCGCCAGCAATCCGCGCTCGAGGCCGAGCGCAAGGACCCCGCCAATGCCGCCCAGATCGGCCGCCGCGCCAGCGCCGACGCCGACCTTCTCGCGCAGTTGCTTCGCGCCCACGGCTATTATGACGCTGTCGTAGAGCCACGGACCGAGAAAAGCGGGGCGGCATTGAGCGTTGTCCTCGCCGCCGATCCGGGCCAGCAATATCGCTTCGCCTCGGTCGACCTTCCGGGCCTCGATGCGGCCGGCCCCAATTCGGCGCGGTTGCGCAACTCCTTTGCGGTCAAGGCGGGCGACCCGGTGGTCGCCGCCGACGTCATCGCCGCGGGCCTGTCGCTAACCACCGCGCTGGGCGAGCAGGGCTATGCCGGGGCCAAGCTTGGCGAGCAGGACGTCGAGGTCAATCATTTGACCCACCTCGCCACGCTGACACTTCCCGTGACTCCGGGTCCCATTGCCCGCTTCGGCTCGATCCGGGTCAACGGCCGACCGCCGTTCAGTGCGGGCCATGTCGCCCTGATCGCGCGGTTTAAGCGCGGCGATCCGTTCCGGCGCTCCAAGGTCGACGACCTGCGCCGAGCGCTGATCGCGACGACGCTGGTCGCCAATGCGGACATCCAGGTCGTTCCCGTTGGCGACGGGCGCACGGTCGACCTCAACGTCCGCCTCGAGCCGGCGCCGTCGCACACCATCGCCGGGGAGCTCGGCTATGGCACGGGGCAGGGGGCGCGGCTCGAGGTCAGCTGGACCGACCGCAACTTCTTCAACCCCGAGGGCGCGCTGACGCTGCGCGGGATCGCCGGCACCGCCGAGCAATTGCTCGGCGTGCAGTTCCGCCGCTCGAACTTCCTGCAGCGCGACCAGACGCTTAACCTCCAGTTCTCGGCTTCGCACCAGAGGTTCGCCGCCTACACCGCCAAGACCATCGATCTTGCCGCCAACATCGAGCGGCAGAGCAACTTCATCTGGCAGAAGCCATGGACCTGGTCGTACGGCGGCGAGTGGCTCGGCACGATCGAGCGCGGCGTGTTCAGCAGCGCGGGGCTCAAGGACACCCGGCGCTTCCTGATCGCGGCGGTGCCGCTCAGCCTCGGCTATGACGGCAGCGACAGCCTGCTCGACCCGAGCCGCGGCTTTCGCCTTAGTGGCCGCCTCAGCCCGGAAATTTCCTTCCACGGCGGTCACTTCAGCTACGGGCGAGCCCAGATCGACGCCAGCGCCTATCACCCCATCTCGGATCGCGTCGTTGCTGCCGGACGGGTTCGGCTTGGGACGATCTTTGGTGCCGGCCTGTTCAACATCGCGCCATCGCGCCGTCTGTATTCGGGCGGCGGCGGATCGGTCAGGGGATACGGCTACCAGCAGCTCGGCCCCAAGGACATGGACGGCGACCCGATCGGGGGGCGGGGCCTTGCCGAATTCGCGCTTGAGACCCGCATTAGGCTCAAGCAGTTCGGCGGCAATTTCGGCCTCGTGCCTTTCTTCGATGGCGGAACGCTGACCTCCAGCGCGCGGCCCGACTTCGCCCACTGGCGCTACGCCGCGGGCCTTGGCGTGCGTTATTATTCGAGCTTCGGCCCAATCCGCGTCGACGTCGGCGTCCCGCTCAATCGCCAGAAGGGCGACGGACCGTTCGCGGTGACCGTGTCGCTCGGCCAGGCCTTCTGATGAGCGATACGGTGCTCGAAACCCGGGGCGAAGAGCTGCCCCGCCGCCGCCTCCGCCGCGATTGGGCACGGCGCCTGCTCAACGAGCTGCTGGCGTTGTTCGTTCTGTTGCTGTTTCTGTTCGCCGGGCTGCTGGTCCTGCTCGACAGCGCTCCCGGCCACCGCTTCATCATCGACCAGCTGAGCGGCATGGAGACGGCGACGGGCCTGAAGATCCGCATCGGCCGGATCGACGGCTCGATCTTCGGCAAGTCCCAGCTAAGGAACGTCAGCGTCGCCGATAGCCGCGGCGTGTTCCTGACCTCGCCCAACATCAAGCTCGACTGGAGCCCCGGCGCCTGGCTCGACAAGAAACTTTACGTCGACAGCCTGACCGCTGAGCGCGTGACCCTGTCGCGGCTGCCAAACCTGAAGCCTCGGACGACGAAGGGGCCCATCCTTCCCGGCTTCGACATCCACATCGGCGACCTCCGGATCGACCGGCTCGACATCGGCGCCGGGGTCGGGGGAAAGGCGCGCAGCGGCAGCCTGCACGGCAAGGCCGACATTCGCGGCGGCCGCGCGCTCGTCGAACTCCAGGCGCGGGTCGACAATGGCGGCGACCGCATCGCCTTCCACCTCGACGCCGAGCCCGACCGCAATCGATTCGACGTCGGCGCCCGAGTTATCGCGCCTGCGGATGGGCTTTTCCCGGCGCTGATTGGCACCAGGCGCGCGGTCAACCTCGCGATCGGCGGCAATGGCAGCTGGACGCGTTGGCGGGGGTCGGCGGCGCTCGACCTCTCGGGCCGGCCGACGGCCCGCCTGGCGCTCGGCGTCGACAGCGGCCGCTACCGTCTCCAGGGCCAGTGGGCGCCGGCGCAATTCCTCACCGGCAAGTTCCAGCGGCTGACTGTTCCACTGGTCACGATCCGGGGCGATGCGACGCTCAAGGACCGGCTGCTCGATGGCGAGCTCGGCGCCTCCTCGCCCAAGCTGCGCGCCGTCGCCAAGGGCACGCTGGACCTGGCCGCAAACCGCTACCGCGGCTTGAGGCTCGGCGTCGATCTTCTGAAGCCGCCGGCGCTGTTCCCCAACATGACTGGCAAGTCGGTGCGGATGGTGTGGACGCTCGACGGGCCCTTCGCGACCGCCGATTATTCCTACCGGCTGGCCTCGGACTTCGTGCAGTTCGACAATAATGGCTTCACCGGCCTTCACGCCGAAGGGCGCGGCCGCCTCACGCCCTGGCCGGTGCGCGTGCCGATCCGCCTCGCGGCAAAGGCGATCACCGGCGTCGGCGACGTCGCCGGGGCGATGCTCGCCAACCCGCAGATCGAAGGCTGGCTCAGCATCACGCCCAAGCTGGTTCGCGGCGACGGCCTCAAGCTCACCAGCGCCAAGTGGAACGGCAAGCTTTCGCTCCTCCTCGATCTCGTTACCGGCCGCTTCGATGTCCTCTTGTCGGGAGCGATGAAACGCTACCTCATTCCCGGCCTCGGGCTGGTCGACTTGGTCACCGACCTCCACGTCGTGCCCGGGCCGAACAACAAGGGCAGCCATGTCATCGGAACCGCCAAGGCCTGGGTCCGCCGCCTCGACAACAGCTTCTTCCGGTCGCTCACCGGCGGGTTGCCGTCGCTGACCACCAACCTCGAGCGCGGCCAGGACGGGATCGTCCACTTCACCAATTTGCAGATCTTCTCGCCCAAGCTTCGCCTCTCGGGCGCGGGCGAGCGCTTCAAGGACGGCACCTTCCTCATCACCGCAGCCGGGCGGCAGGCGAAGTACGGGCCGGTGAAGCTGGTGCTGGATGGCCACATCGACCGGCCCAAGCTCGACATCTTCCTGCCCAGCCCCAACCAGACGCTGGGCATCACGAACATGCGTCTCGCGCTCGACCCGACGGCGGCCGGCTACAATTACCGGGCCAACGGCGGCTCGCGGCTCGGGCCGTTCACCTCCGGGGGGCAGATCCTGTTGCCCCACGACGCGCCGACGGTGATCGCAATCGCGTCGCTCGACGCCGGCGGTGCGCATGCGAGCGGCAACCTCCGTTCCGACCCCGGCGGGTTCAGCGGCCGGTTGACCCTCGCCAACGGAACGCTCGGCGGAACGCTCGACTTCTCGCCGGCGGGGCAGGCGCAGCGCATCGACGCGCACGTGACCGCCGCCAATGCCGCCTTCCCGGACGCCTTCTCGGTCCGCAGCGGCCGCGCCGACGGCA
>JAXDPR010000207.1:0-6720 GCA_034668265.1 Sphingomonadales bacterium | reverse complement strand
CCGGATTTCCCGACCGGCTGCTTCATTCTCGGCCTGTCGGGAATTCGCGGCGCGTACACGGCTGGGCGCGGCTCGATCATGCTGCGCTCGCGCCACCATGTCGAGGAGGGCCGCGGCGACCGGCGCTCGATCGTGCTCACCGAAATCCCCTACCAGGTCGGCAAGAACGGCCTGGTTGAGAAGATCGCCGAAGCCGCCAAGGACAAGCGAATCGAGGGCGTCGCCGACATCCGCGATGAGTCCAACCGCCTCGGCGTGCGCATCGTTATCGAGCTGAAGCGCGACGCCACGCCCGAAGTCGTGCTCAACCAGCTGTGGCGGCACACCCCGGCGCAGTCGAGCTTCCCGGCGAACATGCTCGCGATCCGCAGCGGCCGGCCCGAGACGCTGACCCTGCGCGATTTTATCGAGGCCTTCATTCGCTTCCGCGAGGAAGTGATCACGAGGCGCACGAAGTTCGAGCTGTTCAAGGCCCGCGAGCGTGCCCACCTGTTGCTCGGGCTGGTCGTCGCGGTGACCAACCTCGACGAGGTGGTGAAGCTCATCCGCGGCTCGGCATCCCCCACCGAGGCGCGCGAGAAGTTGCTCGAGCGCGAATGGCCGGGCGACCAGATCCGCCCCTACATCCAGCTGGTCGAGGCGGTCGAACCGCAAAAGGCCGGCGAAATCTACAAGCTGTCCGAAGCGCAGGTGAAGGCAATCCTCGAGCTGCGCCTCCATCGGCTCACGGCGCTTGGCCGCGACGAGATCGCCGGGGAGCTCGAAGGCCTTGCGAAGAGCATCGGCGAACTCCTTGAAATCCTGGCAAACCGTGCGCGCCTCTATGAGGTCATGCGCGAGGAGTTCGATGAAGTCGAAGCCGAGTTCGCAACTCCGCGCAGGAGCGAGCTCGCGCCGGCCGCTGACGGCATCGAGGACGAGGACCTGATCGAGCGCGAGGACATGGTCGTGACCGTGACCATGGAAGGCTACATCAAGCGCTCGCCGCTCGCCGTGTTCCGCGAGCAGAAGCGCGGCGGCAAGGGCCGCGCCGGAATGGCGACCAAGGACGAGGACGCGGTCACGACATTGTTCGTGACCTCGACCCACAATCCGGTGCTGTTCTTCTCGAACCTCGGCCGGGTCTACCGAATGAAGGTGTGGCGGCTGCCCGAAGGCGGGCCCAACACCAAGGGCCGGCCGATGGTGAACCTGCTGCCGCTGGCCGAGGGCGAAGTCATCTCGACCGTATTGCCCCTGCCCGAGGATGAGGGCGAGTGGGGCAAGCTCCACATCATGTTCGCGACTGCCAACGGCACGGTGCGCCGCAACAGCATGGCCGCCTTCACCAACATTCCCACTGCCGGCAAGATCGCAATGCGCTTCGGCATCGGACCGGCCGAGGAGACCGAGAGCGACGACAGCGATGATCAAGGCGATCCCAACGACCGCCTCATCGGGGTCGAGCTGCTGACCGAGGGTGACGACGTGCTGCTCGCCACTCGCAACGGCAAGGCGATTCGGTTCATGGCGACCGATGTCCGCGAGTTCCAGTCGCGCACGTCGCGGGGCGTGCGCGGAGTCCGCTTGCAGCCGGGCGACCAGGTCATCTCGATGTCGATCCTGCACCGCGTCGGCACCAGCCAGGAGGAGCGCGAGGCCTATCTCCGCTTCGCGCCCTGGAAGGGCGAGAAGGAGGGCGAATGCTCGCTGTCGGAAGACCGTATCGCCGAGCTTGCGGAGAAGGAGCAGTTCATCCTCACGCTCACCGAGAACGGCTATGGCAAGCGCTCGTCGGCCTATGAATATCGCCGGACCAACCGCGGCGGTCAGGGCATCACCAACATCGACACGTCGGAGCGTAACGGCTGCGTCGTCGCCAGCTTCCCCGCGCACCAGGGCGAGGCGCTCATGCTGGTCACCGACCAGGGCAAGATGATCCGCACCACGGTCGGCGACATTCGCGTCATGGGCCGCAACACGCAGGGCGTGACCATCTTCCGCGTCGCCGAGGACGAGCATGTCGTCAGCGTCGCAAAGATCGAGGAAGCCGAAGAGGAAGAGATTGAGATCGATGGCGGCGATGAACGGGCGCCCGAGGAAGGTGCGACCATCGGCGAAAGCGAGCTCGATCGGCCGGCGGACCCGGAGCCGGAGTAAGTTCTCCGTGCGACCAGCCGCTGAAACCTGCTAGGACAGGCCCGCGTTCTCCTCACTCACACTCAAGGAGAAAATGACTCCATGCCCCTTCCCCATGATGCGCTGGTCCTCGTCGCCGACGGCCGCAAGATGCTGTTCTTCCGCAATCAGGTGGTTGAAAACCAGATCGATCTCAGGACCGAGGCGCATGATGCGCGTAAGCAACGCAAGGATCGGGAGATCAAGAGCGACGCGCCGGGCACGGTCAAACAGAGCGGCGGCTATGGCCGCTCGACCTATGAAGAGACGGACTTCCAGCAGCAGGAGGAGGACCGCTGGATCAAGGATGCCGCCGAGGAGTTGAAGGCGCGAGCGCTTCGCAACGATTTCGACGCACTGGCGATCGTCGCTCCCCCCAAGGCGCTCGGTGTCCTCAAGAAATGCCTCCACAAGGAGGTCGAGAAGCGCCTCGTCTGCACCGTCAACAAGGAAATGAGCGGGCGACCCATCCCCGACATCGAAGCCTTGCTCAATAGCGCGACGGCAGCGGCCGAATTGCCAGCCGCCTGAATCGAAAAGGCCCGGCGACTCAGCCGAGCCTCCCGATCCATTGGCGCTTTCTTAGCCGCGCTCGCCCGAGCGCCGCACCGGCGGCGGAGGCGGTGGTGGCGGCGGTGGCGGCGGCGGGGGCGTCACCACCAGCGACTGGGCCATCGCCAGGTGCCGCTGCATCATCGGAATGGCGCTGCCCGCGGTGGTCCGCAGCACGGGCACATCACCGCTGGTCGCATAATTCTGCATCAGCCCGATGGCCTGCTGGTGCCCGCTGATTTGCGCCTGCTGGAACGCCTGGTCGAAGCTGTAGCCGGTGCCCGCGGCACGCAGCTGGTCGAGTATCGCCTGCTGCGCCGGCAACAGCGTCGGCGGCGGCGGCCGGAGGTGTGCGGCCACGGCGGCGGCCCCGACCTGCTGCCCAAGTTGCGTATGGTCGCTTATCAGCACGTTCGCGAAATTGCGCACCGCGGCATTCTGCGACGACTGGAGCGCAAGCTGGCTCGATTCAATCTCGAACTCGTTGGCGCTACCCGCTTGCGCGAGGAAGCCCGGCGCCATCAGCGGGTTGCTTAGATCGACCACCGGCGGCGTGCGCTGAGCACAAGCGGCGAGCGTAAGTGCTCCGCCAATCAGGATCCCCAGTTTCCTCATGGAGGCCTCTCCCTCTTTTAATGTGATTGTTGCGGGCGGGAAACCGGCAAGGACGCGCGCGGTTCCGAACCCAGATCCGTTGTAATCGCGCTCTCCCTGTCATTGCGACCCCGGACTTGATCCGGGGGAAGCAATCCACCGTCTCAAATGGATTGCTTCGTCGCTTCGCTCCTCGCAATGACGTGCGCATGTCCTTCGACGTCCACATCATCGGCGGCGGACTCGCAGGTAGCGAGGCTGCGTGGCAGCTCGCCGAGACGGGTCTTCGCGTGCGCCTGAGCGAAATGCGCGGCGGCGGGGATATGACGCCGGCACACGAAACCGACCGGCTCGCCGAAATGGTCTGCTCCAACAGTTTCCGCAGCGACGATGCCGAGCACAATGCGGTCGGCCTGCTCCACCAGGAGATGCGCGCGCTCGGCTCCCTGATCATGCGTGCCGGCGATACGCACCGCGTTCCGGCTGGTTCGGCTCTCGCCGTCGATCGCGATGCCTTCGCCGCCGAAATCACATGCACGATCGAGCAGCACCCGAACATCTCTGTGGTCCGCGAACGCGTGGATGTCCTGCCCGATCACCCAACGATAATCGCCACAGGACCGCTGACCGGCTCTAAGCTTGCCGAAGCCATTGCGGCGGAAACCGGTGAAGGCGCCCTCGCCTTCTTCGACGCCATCGCCCCGATCATCCACCGCGACAGCGTCGACATGGACGTCGCATGGATGGCAGCCCGGTGGGATCGTGGTTCAAGTGAGGGGGGCGGCAAGGACTATATCAACTGCCCGCTCGATAAGCCGCAATACGACGATTTCGTCGCGGCGTTGGTCGATGGCGACAAGATGCCCTTCCACGACTGGGAAAAGGACACGCCCTACTTTGAAGGCTGCATGCCGATCGAGGTAATGGCAGAGCGCGGCCCCGAGACCTTGCGCTACGGCCCGATGAAGCCCGTCGGCCTGGACAACCCGCGCACCGGCCGCTGGCCCTACGCCGTCGTCCAGCTCCGTCAGGACAACGCGTTCGGCACCTTGTGGAACATGGTCGGCTTCCAGACCAAGCTGAAGCACGGCGAGCAGGTGCGCATCTTCCGCAATATTCCCGGCCTCGAAAACGCCGAGTTCGCGCGGCTTGGCGGCATCCACCGCAACAGCTTCATCAACTCGCCGCGGCTGCTCGACCGCGAGCTGCGACTGAAGTCGAAGCCTAGCATCCGCTTCGCCGGCCAGATCACCGGCTGCGAAGGCTATGTCGAAAGCGCTGCGGTCGGGATCATGGCGGCCCGCTTCGCAGCGGCGGAGTTGCGGGGCGAGACGCTGCCGTCCCCGCCGCCCGAGACAGCGTTCGGCGCGCTGCTCGCCCACATCACCGGCGGCGCCGATGCGGACACGTTCCAACCGATGAACGTCAATTTCGGGCTGATGCCGCCGCTCCTCGGCCGCCTCAAGCGCGCCGACCGGAAGAAGGCGTACACGGACCGCGCGCGGGCGGCCCTATCGGGGTGGCTGGAACAGCAGAAGGTCGTGGAGCCCGCCTAATTGGCGTTGTCGCCGCTATCGTCCGCGCTCGATACTTCCGGGGCGCGGGCGCAGCTGCAGCCAAGCTTGTGCTTTGGCGGCGGGGGTGCAGTGGCAACGAACTCCGCAGCGCTCAGCCACCCCTTTCGCCCGCCGGCAGCGTTGAACTTCTCGATCCCCTTGGCGGCATATTCCTGGAACGACAGGCCGCCGTTGTGGTCAAGGTCGAGCTTGTCGAAATTCTTCCGGCGGGCGGCCAGATATTCGTCGCTTTCGACCTTTGCGTCCTTGTTCTTGTCGTAGCGGGCGAAGCGTTTCTCCTCGCGCGTCTTGGCGCTGGCTTCGGGTGCCTCGAGCGGGGTCGCGGAGCCGAACAACGAAGCTGCCCGCGCCGCCGGTGCGTCCGGCAGGCCGGGACTTCGGGCGGCCCGCGATTGCCAGACCAGGAAAGCGCCAGTGAGAAGCAGGAAGCAGGCGGCAGCGCCGGCAAGAAAACGCAGCAAGGCAAATCTCCTGTCACGAGGAGATTCGGCACGAGCGCAACCTCCAGAGTGGAGGCATTCCTGTCAACCGTGGGGCAGACTACCCATCAGCCGATGCTTCACAGCTGCCGACAGTCGCTTGAGGCCGCTTCCTTCGCGGAGGAGGTCGGCAGCGGCCAATGCGGCAAGCACCGTCAGCACGCGCAGGCCGCGCGGCATCGGCGTGCGGGTTGTGGCGAGAACGGCCGCCGCACGCTGCCTCAGCAAATTCCGCGATTGCGGATCGCTGCAATGATGCGCTCCGTCGACCAGCGACCAGAGCGCACCGGCCTGCTCGGCGGCATCTGCGGCTGGACCCATCAAGCGGGCGCCGATGCCGAACAGGATTCGACCGCGCAGCGTCAGCCCCTCGGCCTGGTCTTCGCCCCAGGGAAACGGCTCCATCAGCGGGAGCCACGCGTCTTCCAACTGCGATAATTCCTTACCGCTTACTCCTCGAGGCAGGAGTTCGTTCGCGACTGCCAGCAACCTCGGCTCGGCGGGATGATCGGCATCCGTGTCCAGCGCTTCGAGGCGCTCGCGCCACCACGCGAGCCGGATCGCGCCAAGCCGCGGATCGCTCGACGTCGCCACGACGTCGGCAAAGGCGAGATCCAGATTCCAGAGTGAAGCGAAAGCCGGTCGAACGATGCGTGGCAGCTGCTCCAGCGCCGTTTGCCGATCGGAATCGAGCCGGCGCTCAGCGATAGGTGACCGCTTTCACCGCCTCCACCACGTCCACCACCTTGATCAGCGCCAGCTTCTCGAGGTTCGCGGCGTAGGGCAGCGGCACGTCCTTGTCGGTCACGCGCAGCACCGGCGCGTCGAGGTCGTCGAAACCCTCCGTCATCGCGATGGCGATGATCTCGGAGGCGATCGAGCAGACCGGCCAGCCTTCCTCGACCACCACCATTCGGTTGGTCCGCTTGAGGCTTTCGAGCACCGTCGCCTTGTCGAGCGGACGCAGGGTGCGAAGGTCGATCACTTCGGCGTTGATCCCTTGCGTCATCAGCTCCTGCGCGGCCTCGAGCGCTACGCCGACGCCGATCGAGTAGCTGACGATGGTGACGTCCTTGCCAGGCCGGACGATGCGCGCCTTGCCGATCGGCAGGACATAATCGTCGAGCTGGGGCACGTCGAAATGCTGGCCGTAGAGCAGCTCGTTCTCGAGGAAGACGACCGGGTCGTCGGTCCGGATCGCGGCCTTGAGCAGGCCCTTGGCGTCGGCCGCGCTGTACGGGCAGATGACGATCAGCCCCGGCACATGCGCGTACCAGCTGCCGTAATTCTGGCTGTGCTGGGCGGCGACACGCGCGGCGGCGCCATTGGGCCCGCGGAATACGATCGGGCAGCGCATCTGC
>JAXDPR010000206.1:0-3038 GCA_034668265.1 Sphingomonadales bacterium | reverse complement strand
CGGGCTGCGGAACCCACACGTCTCCGGCGTAACCCGCAAGCTGACCGCTTTCGAGTGCGGCGACGACCGCGTCGCGGTCGACGATCTTGCCGCGCGCGGTGTTCACCAGAAAGGCGCCGCGCTTCATCTTGGAGATCATCGCCGTGTTGAACATGTTCTCGGTTTCGGGGTGGAGCGGCGCGTTGATCGTAACGACGTCGCACACCGCGACCATATCCTCGACGCTGTTGTGCCAGATGACCCCGAGCTCGCGCTCGACTTCGGCGGGGAGGCGGTGACGGTCGAAATAATGCAAGTGCATGTCGAACGGCTTCAACCGCCGCAGCACAGCGCTGCCGATCCGTCCGGCGGCGACGGTGCCAACATGCATGCCCTCGACGTCGTAGGAGCGCGCTACGCAATCGGCGATGTTCCAGCCACCGTTGCGCACGACGTCGTGCGACGGCAGGTAATTGCGAACCAGGCTGAGGATCATCATCACCACATGCTCGGAAACGCTGATCGAGTTGCAATAAGTGACTTCGGCGACCGTGATGCCCTTGTCGATCGCGGCCTGCAGGTCGACGTGATCGGAGCCGATTCCGGCGGTCAAGGCGAGCTTGAGGTTGCGCGCCTTGGCAATCCGTTCGGCGGTCAGGTAGGCCGGCCAGAAGGGCTGCGAGATGACCACGTCGGCGTCGGCCAGCTCGCGCTCGAAAACGCTGTCTGGCCCGTCCTTGTCAGACGTGACGACCAACGTGTGGCCATTGCCTTCCAGATAGCTGCGCAGGCCAAGCTCGCCCGACACACATCCCAGCAGTTCGCCCGGTTGGAAATCCACGGCTGTCGGCGACGGTAACGTTTGCCCGTCGGGATAGCGCTCGATCTTTGGCAAGCCGTCGCGCGGATAGGAGTTCGGCATGCCATCGATCGGGTCGTCGTAAAGGACGCAAAGAATCTTCGCCATTGGCAACCTCCTTCGGCGAGGACTGTACGTCCGCCGCTAGGCCTGGGCGACGTTGGTGTCGATGGGCCTAGACCTCGATCAGCGCGTAGGGCCGACCGAACTTCGCCTTCACCACGAACTGGGCGACGTTGAACACGGGCGTGCCCCGCGGTGTTCGCCCTTCGTATGTGCCGTGATGTGCGTGACCGTGGACAACCGCCTTCACATGATCGAAACGGTCGATCGGATCGCACAGCCGTTGCGATCCGAGATATTGGAAGATCGCCTCGGGCTCGCCCTCGATCGTGTCGACGATCGGCGAATAATGCAGCACAGCGACGCTGCGTTCGGTGCGGAGCGTGCGCAGCTGGTTCTCGAGCTTGCGTGCCTCGTTCATCGCCTCGTCGACGAACAGCTTGGCGATCGGTTCGCCGAATGGCGCGAGCTCGCCGCGACCATAGCCGCCCATGAAGCCCTTGACGCCGGCAAAGCCAACTCCGGCAATCTCGTGCGCCTGCTCGTCGAGGATAATCATGCCGGCGCCGCGCAGGATCTCCGCGACCTTTTCCGGCTGCCCGCACTCATAATCGTGATTGCCGAGCACGCCGATCACCGGGATCGAGCAGGATTTGATGTCCTCCGCCAGGATCTCGGCCTCTGTCGTTTTGCCGAAATTGGTGAGGTCGCCACACAGCGCCAACACGTCGGCGTGGCCAGAAATCTCCGCAAACAGCTCGCGGTACGGCGCGACATTGTCTTCCTGGACGTGAAGGTCGCCGATCGCCGCCAGGCGCAGCGGACCGTTGCTATTCGCCATATTGCTCTTCGAGATTGCCGACTGCTTCGGAGAATCCCCACTTTTCGACGTCGATTGAATAATCGCGTGGTGAGAAAATGCGGCCGCGGCAAACCCTCTTGCCTGGACCCTTGACGTCGGCCTGGTCGCGCAGCCGCTCGAGCAGCTCGTCCATCAGCCAGCGCGGGATGACATCGCGCTCGCTCGGATAGACGAAGCGGAAGTTGAGCAGCGCCATCAGCAGCACTTCCCAATAGAGCTCCATGTGGCTCAGCAGCTGCTTCCAGTCGATCGCTTCGTGGCACTTCAGGATCATGTGCGCGACGTCGGCCATGTCGTAGCGGTGGTGATCCTGGACGAAGATCTTGGACCAGACGAGCTGCGTCGCCGGGACGAGCTTGACCTTCGCTCCGAACAGCTCGGTTTCCGGAGCGCCGATGAACCATTCGTCGGTGACGTGGGTGGTGACCGTCGGCATGTTGGTGATGATGTCGACGAACAATTCCCCGCGGGTCACACGATAAAGCCAGCGCTCATCGACCACCTCAACGTCGAAGCCGTAGCCTTTGAAATAATGGAGCATTTTCAGGGCGTCGCCGGCCTTGGCGAAGACATCGACGTCCTTCGTCGGGCGATCGATGCCGGTGTAGCTGGCCAGCGCGTACGTTCCGGAGACGAGGAAGGGGATCTTCGACCGGGCCATCAGCTGGAGGACCTCTGAATAGAAAGCCTCGGCCGCCGGAGGGGGCGTGATCAGCGACGTCTTGCGCTCGAGCGTGTGCACATTGTCCACAAACGCTCAAACGGGAGGGGCGAGGGGGCGGTTCCCCCGCCCCATCACTCCGACCTCCTTCAGAGTCCCTGGCTGAGGGCCGCGGTGACGAAGATCGGCTTGCCGTCCTTGTTGCCCGGCGGCGAATAGCGGCAAATCAGATAGTCCCAGTCGGCCGGGTAAATCGCGCAGCCGACATGGGTCGTCGTCGGCCACACCATCTGGGTGTAATGGGCGATGTCTTCCCACTTGCCGGTCCGACTTGTGGCGGGGAAGAGATAGCTGCCGGGCACGAGCAGCTGCCGCTCTCTGCTCCACATGCCAACGAGATCCTCTGGAGCCAGGGTCCCGTGCCATGCCATCGCCAAATTCTCGCGCTCTCCGGGGCGGTTGTCGCGCGGTGAATGAACGAGGCGGCGAAGGCTCGCGAGCACCGGGCCATAGGAAGCCGCGTGGTCGGCCAGGGTGGCATCCCACTGCAGCGGCGGGGCGCCAACGGCGGCGCGTTCCTTGTTGTGCGCGGCAAGGATTCGCTCGGCGATCTC
>JAXDPR010000205.1:0-7251 GCA_034668265.1 Sphingomonadales bacterium | reverse complement strand
CCGAGCGTGGTCTTGTACGGATCCGAATATTTCTGGGTGTAGCTGACGTACCAAGGTTCGCCGCTGTTCATCGTGAGGTGCACGTGGACGTCGGTCATGCCCGGCATGACGGTGCGGCCGCGCTCGTCAACGACGATCGCTCCGGCGGGCGCGGTAAAGCCGCTGTCGATCCGCGACACGCGTCCGTTGTCGACGATCACCGTGGAATTGCCGCTCGCCGGCTGGGCTGCGTCGACGATGAGGTGCCCCGCCTGGATCGCATAGGTCTCGGCATTGGCGGCGGCGGCAACGGTGAGCGCGGTCGCGCCCGCGAGCAGATGCTTGAGCATATGAATCCCCCTCTGAAGAAAGAGAGGCTTAACGCGCTCGCGGCTCGCTTCAAGTTACCAGTGCCTGGAGAGCCGTTAGTCGGTCGGCCTCAGCCGCCGGTTTGTCGATCCGGATCCGGCTGATCCGCGGAAAGCGCATCGCTAGGCCCGACTTGTGCCTGGTGCTTAGGTGGATCGAATCGAACGCGACCTCGAGCACCAGGCTCTTCTCGACCTCGCGCACCGGACCGAAGCGCTGGATGGTGTGACCGCGCACCCAGCGGTCGAGCCATTTCAGCTCCTCGTCGGTGAAGCCGAAATAGGCCTTGCCCACGGGCAGCAGCAGGTCGTCGTCGGTCCAGCAGCCGAACGTATAGTCCGAATAATAGCTCGAGCGTTTCCCCGAGCCGCGCTGCGCGTACATCAGCACACAGTCGGCGGTCAGCGGATCGCGCTTCCACTTGTACCACAGGCCGACGCGCCGGCCGCCGACATAGGGGCTGTCGCGGCGCTTGAGCATGATGCCTTCGATGCTCGCGTCGCGCGCGTTGAGCCGCAGGTCTTCGAGCTCCTCGAAGCTGCTCGCCTCGATGAGCTGCGACACGTCGAAGCGCTCGACATCGAGCTGCCTGGCGAGCGCTTCGAGGCGGCTCCGACGCGCTGTCCAGGCGCGTTCGCGCAGGTCTTCGCCGCCGTCGAACAGCACGTCATAGAGACGGACGAAAGCGGGATAGGCGTCGAGTATTTTGGCGCTGACATTCTTGCGGCCGAGCCTTTGCTGGAGCGCGTTGAAGCTTGCCGCCGCGCCGCCGTGCATGTCGGCCACCCCTTGATCGGAGCCGCGCACCAGCAGCTCGCCGTCGAGCACGCCCTGCGTGCGGAACGCCTCGGCGACGTCGGGGAAACTGACCGAGATATCGTCGCCCGTGCGGCTGTAGAGCCGGGTCTCCCCACCGGCGTGAACGAGCTGCACGCGAATCCCGTCCCATTTCCACTCAGCCACGTAATCGTCGAGCGAGACCTTTGTCTCCTCGAGCGGGTGGGCGAGCATGAACGGGCGGAACACCGGGACGTCGCGCGCCGTGGGCTGTTCGGCGCGGCCCTCCGCCCAGTCGAACAGCTCCGCGAAGGGCGGCCGCAGGCCATGCCAAACCTCCTCGACCGCTTCGACTTCCAAGGCGAAGGCGTCGGCGAAAGCCTGTTTGGCAAGCCGCGCGCTGATCCCGACGCGCAGCGCCCCGGTCGCAAGCTTGAGCAATGCAAACCGTCCCGACGCGTCGAGATGGTCGAGCATGGCGGCGAGCACATGTGGCGCATCCATGCGCGACGCCGAGCGCAGTCGGTCGACGGCGTCCGAAATGCTGATCGTCGCATCGTCGACTTCCGGCGGCTCGCCGGGCGCCTTCGGCCACAGCAGCGCCACGGTCTCGGCCATGTCGCCGACATAGTCGCGGCTCATGTAGAGCAAGACGGGATCGACCCGTTCCTCGGCGATCGCTCGCACCGCAGCGCCCTTGACCGCCGGAATGTCGAGCGTCCCAGTCAGCGCGGCGAGGCCGTAGCCGCGGTCCGGGTCGGGCGTCTCCGTGAGATAATCGCCGATGAGCTTGAGCTTGGTGTTGCGCGAGCGCGTGTAGACGAGATCGTCAAGCAGCTGCGAGAAGGCGCGCATTGCGCCCTAATGCATCAACCGGGCTACAGTGTCAGTGCAATCGGATTGCAAGCGCGGCCAGGATCGCAGTGCGGTCCTGGTCGGAACGGCTGTCGAGCGCCTCTTCGACATGCTCGAGGCAGGACTGCATTGCGACGCGACAGCCGGGCAAAAGCGCGAGCTGCGCCGAATGACGGGCGAGGCCTTCGAGCGCGGCAAGGCCGTTGACCGCGGCCAGTTGGCGAATGGCGTCCATCCGGGCGTGCAGGTCGAGAGGCGAGAGGCGTGGTCCGCGCTCACGGATTTCGGCAATGCGCAGCCCGACTTCGCTTCTCAGCTTCGCGAGCGGGTCCGTCGCCATAAAACGCCTCCAGTTGAACGGAGGTTGTCGCAGATTGGTTAAGCAGCCGTTACGACCGCCGTGAAGTTGACAGAATCGGCTTCCTTCGCCATGGGACGCCGCGACTTGAAGGCGGCCGCGGCCGCTTTTCTTTTTCCAGTTGGGATCGATCAATGGCCAAGCCGGCAACCGTCAAGATCAAGCTCGTCAGCAGCGCCGACACGGGCTTCTTCTACGTGACCAAGAAGAACCCGCGCACCCAGACCGAGAAGATGAGCTTCAAGAAATACGATCCGAAGGTGCGCAAGCACGTCGAGTTCAAAGAGTCGAAGATCAAGTGACCCAGGCGGCATAGCCCCGCGGAGTCATCCCGGACTTGATCCGGGATCCAACTTTTTCTCCAGCTGCCGTGTTCCTGGGTTCCCGCTTTCGCGGGAATGACGAGAATCTCAGGCTTCCTCGCCGCCGGCCTCGCCAGGCCCGGGGCCGTCATCGACCTGGTTCGCCTGGCTTTCCGGATTGTCGATCTCGGGTGAGTTATCGCCCTTGAGCAGCTCGTCGACCGTCTCGGCGAACCGAACCACGGAAATCGGCTTCGACACATAGGCCTGGGCCCCGGCCGCGCGGATCCGCTCTTCGTCGCCGCGCGCCGAATAAGCCGTGACCGCCATGATCGGAACGTTCGCCAGGTCTTCGTCCTTGCGGATGAGCCGGATGAGGTCGAGCCCGCTGACATGCGGCAGCTGGATGTCGGTGATGACCAGGTCGGGATCGAATGCGCGCGCCGCCTCGATCGCGTTGCGGCTATCGGTCACCGCCTCCGGCTCATGGCCGTGCGCCGCGAGCAGGTCGCAGAACAACTTGATGTTGAGGGCATTGTCCTCGACGATCAGGATCTTGGCCAATTCGCTTCCTTCAACCGCGCTCGCAGCGTTCTAGGCCGTGGCACCCCGGATACCAAATGACCCGGTTGTTCTCGCCCTCGCCGCGCTTGCGGCAACGCTTGGCTCGGAGCGTCGGGCGCAGCGCTTCGTCGACCTGACCGGAATCGGGACCGATGAGCTCAGGCGCCGCGCGGCCGATCCGACACTGCTCGCGGCTCTGCTGCGTTTTCTCGAAGCGCACGAGCCCGACCTGCTGTCTGTCGCCGAAGAGCTTGGCATCGAGCCTTCGGAACTCGTAGAGGCGCGGCGCCAGCTCGACGAAGGGAAGACATGAAGACGATCCTGATCACCGGCGCGACCTCGGGCTTCGGGGAAGCCACCGCCCGTAGGTTCGTCGCCGCCGGCTGGAAGGTTGTCGGCACCGGCCGCCGCGGCGACCGGCTGAAGACGCTTCAACAGGAACTTGGCGACAGCTTCTTGCCCCTCGAGATCGACATGCGCGACCGTGCGGCCGTCGAAAGCCTCGCGAAGCTGGAGGCGCCATGGGGCGACATCGACCTGCTGCTCAACAATGCCGGGCTCGCGCCGCCGACCGACCCGCTGCCCGAGACCGACTGGGAACGGATCGAGCAGGTGATCGACACCAACGTCACCGGCCTCGTCGCACTGACCAGGGTGCTCCTGCCGAAGCTCGTCGAACGAAAGGGCCAGATCATCAACCTGTCCTCGGTCGCCGCGACCTACCCCTACAAGGGCGGCGCCGTTTATGCGGGGACCAAGGCCTTTGTCCGGCAATTCTCGCTCGACCTCAGGTGTGACCTTGCCGGAACGGGGGTCCGGGTAACCTCGATCGAGCCGGGCATGGCCGAGACCGAATTCACCATCGTCCGCACTGGCGGCGACAAGGCCGCCTCCGACGCCCTCTATGCCGGGGTGAAACCGATGACCCCCGAGGACCTCGCCGATCTCTTCTGGTGGCTCGCCAACCTGCCGCCGCACCTCAATATCAACATTGTCGAGCTGATGCCGGTCAGCCAGAGCTTCGCCGGCTTCGCCGTGACGCGCGAGGCTTGATTCGCGCGCGAGCCGGTGCTTGGGGGCAGGCCATGAATATCGACCAGCGCCTTGCCGAACTCGGAATCACCCTTCCCCAGCCGGCAGCACCCGTCGCGGCCTATGTCCCAGCGGTCGAGCAGGGCGGCCTGCTCCACATTTCGGGCCAGATCAGCTTCGCCGAGGATGGCAGCCTGATCAAAGGTCGTCTTGGCGAAGACGTCGACCTCGACGGCGGCATTGCGGCGGCGCGCCGCTGCGGGATCATGCTGCTTGCGCAAATGAAGGCTGCGCTCGGGTCGCTCGACCGCGTCGAGCGCGTCGTGAAGCTCGGCGTGTTCGTCAACAGCGCGCCCGCCTTCATCGATCAACCGAAGGTCGCCAATGGCGCATCCGAGCTGATGCAGGACGTGTTCGGCGAAGCCGGTCGCCATGCCCGGAGTGCGGTCGGAGTGGCCGTCCTGCCGCTCGGAGTCGCGGTCGAAGTGGATGCGATCGTCGCCGTCAGGGCCTGACCCCTTCGACCCCGGTCCGCGCGGGTTCGCCCACCGTGGGCTGCACGGGCCAGGCGTCCCAGAGAACAGCCTGGCGGCATTTCAGGCGGCGCTCGATCAAGAAGTGGGCATCGAATGTGATGTTCGCCGCTCAGGTGATGGGTCTGCGGTCGTCTTTCACGACGCCGATCTGAGGCGCCTCTGTGATGTCGCCTTAGACGTCGAGCGAACTCCAACAGCGTTGCTAACTGGTCAGCGCCTGTGCGGCTCGAACCAATACCTCCCGGCTCTGTGGCGCGTGCTCGAGTTGATTGATGGGCAGGTACCGCTGCTTCTCGAGCTGAAAACTTGCAACAGAAATGCGGCCAAACTTAGTGGAGAAGTCCTCGCCGATCTGCCGCCTCGGTCGGACGCTGTCGGCATCATGAGCTTCGATCCAAAGGTTGTGCGGTGGTTTCGAAGAAACGCCCCGCACATTCGCCGAGGATTGGTGATCGGAAAGGACTTGTCGCCGGTGAAGCGTTGGCTCGCGCTCGTAATGACCGCTCCGCAATTCCTCGCGGTACATCGCCAATGTCTCGGCACGGGGTGGATCGCGCGCATCCGCAGCCGGATGCCGGTCTATTGCTGGACGATCCGCACCGCCGCCGAGCGCGCGCAAGCCGAGGTTCAGGCCGACGCGCTCATCTGGGAAGGCGATGGCCGACCGCGAAACTGAGATCCTCGCCAAGATCGCTTCGGGCGTTTCGGGCTTGAATGCTCGGGCGTGGGATCGACTGGGCGCGGACGACCCCTTCCTCAGCCACGACTTCCTTTCGGCGCTTGAGGATTCGGGCAGCGTTGGCCCAGGAACCGGCTGGACGCCGGCGCCGATCCTGGTCGAAGACGATGCCGATCATCTGGTCGCTGCAGCCCCTGCCTATCTCAAGACGCACAGCCAGGGCGAATATGTGTTCGACCACGGCTGGGCGGAGGCGTGGGAGCGAGCTGGCGGCCAATATTATCCCAAGCTCCAGGTCGCCGTTCCGTTCACACCGGTGCCAGGTCCGCGCCTCCTCGGCGGCCGGCCGCAGCAATTGCTGGCGGCGATCGAGGCGGTGACCGTCCAGAACGAGATATCTTCGGCGCACATCACCTTCATCGACGAGCCCGGTGCCCGGGAGTGCGAGCGCCGCGGCTGGCTGATCCGCCACGGCGTCCAATATCATTGGTTCAACCGCGGCTATTCGAGCTTCGACGATTTCCTGGCGACGCTGACGAGCCGCCGCCGCAAGGCCTTGCGCAAGGAGCGCGCGGCGGCCGTTGAGGGACTCGAGATCAGGATCCTGCGCGGCGCGGACATTGGCCCGGCCGAGTGGGACGCGATGTGGGCTTTCTACCAGGATACCGGCTCACGGAAGTGGGGCCGGCCCTATCTCACGCGGGAATTCTTCGACCTGGTCGGCGAGCGGATGGGCGATCAGCTGCTGCTGTTCCTTGCCTGCCGCGCCGGCCGGCCGATTGCCGGAGCGCTCAATTTCGTCGGCGCGGACACGCTTTACGGCCGCTACTGGGGTTGCATCGAGGAGGTGCCGCTCCTCCATTTCGAGCTTTGCTATTATCAGGCAGTCGAGTGGGCTTGTCGGCACGGCCTCGCCTGCGTCCAGGCCGGCGCCCAGGGCGAGCACAAGGTCGCCCGCGGCTATGAGCCGGTAGTCACCCGGAGCGCGCACTTCATCCCCAACCCCGGCTTCAGGAATGCAATCGCCGAGTTCCTCGAAGCCGAGCGCGAAGGGGTTTCGGCCGAGGTCGAATGGCTGCGCCGCGACCTACCCTATCGCTCGTCGTCCTCGGAATAGACACGTACGGTGCGGCCGGTCGCGTCGGCCATGCCGCGGTACATCGCCGACGTCGTAAAACCCCAGGCGGCATCGCCGTCGGGCGCGACCGCGATCAGCCCGCCCTTGCCACCAAGCGTTTCGATATCGGCAAGCACCGCATCCAGCGCCTCTTGAAGCGATTGCCCGCCGATCCGCACCCGTTCGGCGAGCTGGTGGGCGGCGACGGCGCGAATGAAATATTCCCCTGAGCCAGTGGCTGACACCGCCGCCGAGCGGTCGTCAGCATAAGTGCCCGCTCCGATAAGCGGCGAATCGCCGACTCGGCCCCAGCGCTTGGCCGTCAGCCCGCCTGTCGAGGTCGCGACAGCGACATGGCCTTCGATGTCGACCGCGACGGCGCCGACCGTCCCATATTTGACCTCGTCGTCGAACCCGCCGGCGGCCATCAGCTCCTCGAGCTGGCGGCGGCGCTCGGGGGCCTCGAACCATTCGTTGTCGACCTGCTCGAAGCCATGATCGCGGGCGAAATCGTCGGCGCCGTGGCCGCTCAGGAACACATGCGGCCCACGCTCGAGCAGCTCGCGGGCGAGGCTGATCGGCGCGCGCGTCGTTCTGAGGCCCGACACTGCGCCGGCGCGGCGGGTGCGCCCATCCATGATCGCAGCGTCAAGCTCGATGCAGCCGGTCGCGGTGAGCACGCT
>JAXDPR010000204.1:0-3002 GCA_034668265.1 Sphingomonadales bacterium | reverse complement strand
CTCTACCCGGGCGAGACGCATCGTTCGGGATCGCCCAAAATGCTCGCTCACCGCTGGAATTCGATCCTGGGCTTCCTGCGCGCGCACGGCATCGTCGCGCCGCAATGATCCTGGCGTAAGGTGCGACTAGGCGCCGCGGTCGATCAGCCGCGTGTAGAGGTGCCAGGTTGAATAGCCGAGCCATGGCAGGATGAAGGCGAGCCCGACGAAAAGCGGGATCGACCCCAGCACCAGCAAGCCGGTGACAATCATGCCCCAGCGGATCATTTCGCCTTTGTTGGCGTGCGCCGCGCGCCATGATGCCGAGACCGCTTCCGATGCGCTGACATCGCGATCGACCAGCATCGGCAGCGAGACTACGCTGAGGGCAAGCACGATCCAGCCGAAAATTACACCGATGGCGGCGCCGATTCCGATCAGCGCCCAGCCGCGAGGCGTCGTGAACACCATCACGAGGAAGTCGGGCACCGACTGCGGCGTGGCCCAGCCGAACAGCAAGGCGTAGAGGATCCCGGCGGCGAGCAGCCAGAAGAAGAAGATGACGAGCAGCAGGCCGGCGACCACGCCCATGTCGTCCAGCGTCGGGCGCTTGCGAACGTCGAGGAAGTTGAACCAGTGGACCTCCTGGCCAGCCTCGCGCCGCTTGGCGAGCTCGTAGAAGCCGACGGCGGCCAGCGGCCCAAGGAGCCCAACCCCGGCGACCACCGGATAGAAAAAAGGCAGCAGAGGCAGGTTGGTCGTCATCACCACCGCGGCAAGGCCGATCAGCGTGTAGATTAGCCCGGCGAAGAACAGGTCGCCGCGCAGGTCGAGGAAATCGTCCAGTCCCTGCCGGAGCGCGATCTTGAGATCGTTGTCGGTGATATGCCGGACCGGGATTTCGGCCGTGCCGCCGGCCCTCGGTCGAGCGTTACTGCGGGTCGCCATGACACCTCCTTTGAACGGTGCCGTCCAGCGTTACAGGTCGACGCCGGCCGCCGGGCATCCCCTAGCACAAGCGGGCCGAGTCGGTCAGAGTTTCACGTGGCTTCGAGTGATCGTCGAATCCGGCGCATATTGCGGGATCGCGTTGTGCGGGCGGGCGGCGACCAGCGGCGCGGCTTGGGGCGGCAGCCCGAAGCGGGTCGAGTAAAGCTCGACCGTAACGGGGCGCGATTCGCCAAGAAGCGCCTCGATGACCAGGCCGTCGCAGGAACGGCCGGTACAGCGCAGCGCCGCCTTCTTCGGCTCGCCGTTCGCCGGGATCGGCACCGCCTCGTCCGGCAGGCCGAGGGCGAGCACCTTCGCGCCTTCGGGGAAACGGATCGAAACGGAATCGCCGCCGCCGGGCGACAATGCGATCCGGATTCGCCGCCCGCTGCCAGCGGGTGCGCTCGCGACGAGACGCGCTGTTGCGACCGGTGTCGGGATTAGAGGCGCCCCCGAGACCCACCGCGTGCGGCCGTTGTAGGGCAGGGTGTCCTTGCGCCATTTGCCGGGGAAAGATTCCGGCAGGGGCGCCTGCTTGGTTGCGATCGCCCAGTCTGCGGTGCCGAAGTTCGCTTCGCGGAAATAGTCGATGCTGAAGCCGAGCGGGCGCTCCGCGCTGGAGCGCGGATTGGCGAGCGACGCGCCGAACAGACCGAGGAACGCCACTGCGCATAGAGCGAGAGCTGGGCGCAGGCGCGCGGGCTCGAGCTCGGCAAGCACAGGCAGGATGGCGAGCGCGGCGAGCGGGGCAACTGCCCAGAGCGGCCCGTCGATCAGCAGCATTTCGACCAGCGCGAGCAACTCCGCGAACATCAGGAACTGGAGGATCGCCGCGGCTCCGGCGAGCAACAGCGCAGCTCGCGGTGCTCGCTCGTCGAGCGCGATCGCCGCAATCGCCAGCGCAGGAGCGATGAGGAAGAAAATCGTCGCTCCCGGCAGCGCCAGGCTGAGCGCGGCGCCGAGGAGGAGGACCAGAAGCCACGAAGCTGCGCGCAACCGCTCGCGACCGACTTTTCCGAACCGCGCAAGCAATGCGCCCATGACCAGCATCAGGAGCGCGTAGAGCGCGAGATAAGCGACCAAAGGATAGGCGCGCCAGAAGTCGCCGGGGCGCAGCAGGCTTGCGGCGATGGCTGCAAGGGTCGCGGCCGCCGTTCCGCCGGCGACCATAGTAACCGCAACCACGAGCGGCCTGCCCAGCGCCTTGCGCTTCCAGGCCAGCACCAAAGCGGCGGCGACCAACAGGCCAAGAAGCAGCCCCGCCACCGCAAGCGGCAGATGGAGGAGGATGCGCCCGGAAATATCCGCGAAGACCACACGCCCCGATCCCGCCCGCGCCGGATCGGGCATGGTCGCGACTGTCCGGGTTGCGCCAAGCACCTCGCTGCCGATCTGCGCGACGGTCGCGGGGTTGAGTGCGTCAATCCGGTCGCCTGGCGAGTGGTAGCGGGTCTCGTTTCCCAGCCACGCATAATTGAGCAGCGTCCAGCCCGTCGGCTTGTAGAAAACGACATCGGTCGAATTCGGGATGAGCTTGGCGAAATCCGTGCTGATCGAGTTCGCATAGGGGGCGCGGGCGGCCCTTGCGTACACAGCCATCGCCGCGCCGTTGGGATCGCTGGTTTCATGCATCAGGGCAGGGCCGGAGACGCCGCGGCCGTCGATGTTGATCAGCGAATTGACCTCGCGCGCCTCCGGATCGAGCCGGACGAACGCCGCTGCGCCATTGAGGCCATATTCCTCGCCCTCGTTGAACAGGAGCGTGACCGGCCGGCGCGGCGGCGCGGCCTTGAGGATGGCTCCGACCTCCAGCAACGTCGCAATGCCGATGCCGTCGTCGGCCGCGCCGGGACCGGTGGGCGTGCTGTCATAATGCGCGCTGAGCAGCAGGTGCTTGCCCCGTCCCGTGCCTGGGATGGTCGCGATCACGTTGCGCACCCGCGCGCAGCTGACCACGCGCGACTTGGGAAAGCCGCTGCAATCCTCGGCCTCCTGGACGCGCGGCTGCAAGCCGATCGCCTGGAGCTCGGCAA
>JAXDPR010000203.1:0-12573 GCA_034668265.1 Sphingomonadales bacterium | reverse complement strand
TCTGATGGCCCGCGATGAGCACCGACCCCTTCTTCGGCGGAGCGTAACCCTGCTCCGCCATCAATACATGTGCTGGCCGCCGTTGATCGACAGCGTCGAACCGGTGACGAAGCCCGCGTTCTCGTCGACCAGGAAGGCGACCCCACGCGCGATCTCCTCGGCCTTTCCCAGCCGGCCGACGGGGATCTTGGCGACAATCTTGCCGAGCACATCCTCGGGCACGGCCGCGACCATG
The DNA here is from genome assembly GCA_034668265.1 of Sphingomonadales bacterium. Lineage (GTDB taxonomy): Bacteria > Pseudomonadota > Alphaproteobacteria > Sphingomonadales > Sphingomonadaceae > Sphingomicrobium. The sequence continues at coordinate 12,338 of JAXDPR010000203.1, read as the reverse complement.
TCGGTGTCGATGTAGCCCGGAGCGATCGCGTTGACGGTGACGCCGGAGCGCGCGCCTTCCTGCGCCAGCGCCTTAGTAAAGCCGTGAATGCCCGACTTGGCGGCCGCGTAATTGACCTGACCGTACTGGCCCGCCTGACCGTTGATCGAGCCGATGTTGACGATCCGCCCGTACTTCCGGCCGGTCATCCCGTCGAACACCGCTTTGGCCATGTTGAAGCAGCCGCCGAGGTTGACGTCGATCACCTCGTCCCACTGCGCGCGGGCCATCTTCCGCATGGTGCCGTCGCGGGTGATCCCGGCATTGTTGACGAGGACATCGACGGGGCCAAGGTCGGCCTCGACCTGGCGAACGCCCTCCTGGCACGCGTCGAAGTCGGCGACATCCCATTTGAAGGCGACGATTCCGGTGCGGTCGCTGAACTCGCGCGCCCGTTCCTCATTGCCGGCATAATTGGCGGCGACCTGCATTCCCATGTCGCGGAGCGCGACGCTGATCGCCTCGCCGATGCCGCGCGTCCCGCCGGTGACGATCGCCACTCGAGCCATAAACCTCTCCTCTCTCCGCGAGCGCGCTTATGACTCCTCCAGCCACCCTGCAAGTTCGCGAGAGACGAGGCCTTCGAGCATGGCGATGCCTTCGCGCGAATCGTTGAGGCAATCGAGCAGCGCGAATTTGTCGCCGCCGGCATCGAGAAAGGTCGTTCGGCCGCGAATGCCGAGCTCCTCCAGGGTCTCGATGCAATCGACTGAAAAACCCGGCGCGGCCACCGCGACGCGCTTCACGCCTTGCCGCGGATAAGCCGCCAGCGTCGCGTCGGTCGCCGGCTCGAGCCAATGCGCGCGGCCGAACTTCGATTGGAAGGCCACGTCGATCTCGCGGCCGAGCGCGTCGGCAAGCAGCCGCGCGGTCTTGCGGCAGTGGCAATGGTAAGGGTCGCCAAGATCGAGCGTTCGCTGCGGCATGCCGTGGAAGCTCAGCAGCAACCGCTCGGGCACAAAGTCGAGCGCCTTGAGCTGCACGTCGACGTGCGTCCGCAGCGCCTCGATGTAAAGCGGATCGTCGTAATAAGGCGGCAGCGTGCGCAGCGCCGGCTGCCAGCGCATTCGCGCCAGCGCTCCGAACACGGCGTCGTTGGCCGTCGCCGTCGTCGCCGCGCAATATTGCGGGTAGAGCGGCGCTGCGAGGATTCGCGTGCAGCCCTCGCCAACCATGGCTTCCAGCGCCGCCGCGATGCCCGGATGACCGTAACGCATCGCATAATGCACGCTGACGTCCGGAAGCCTCCGCCGCAGCGCGTCGGCCTGGCGGTGAGCGATGGCGCGCAGCGGCGACCCTTCATTGGTCCACACCTGGTTGTACGCTTCAGCCGATTTCTTCGGGCGTGTCCTGAGGATGAAGCCGTGCAGGATCGGCTTCCACGCGATGGGATGAATCTCGACCACCCGCCGGTCGCTAAGGAACTCGGCGAGGTAGCGGCGGACGGCGCGCTCCTCCGGCGCATCGGGCGTGCCGAGATTGATCAGCAACACGCCGATCTTCGCCTGCGGGACTGGCGGATGATCGGTGGGCGTCATGCGGCCGCCATGACATCAAACGGAAGCGCGCGCATCCGCTTGCCCGATCCTGCGTGAATCGCGTTGGAGACGGCAGGCGCAAGCGGCACGCAGCCGAGCCCGCTCACTCCGCCCGGAGCCTCGCTGCTCGGAATGATTTGAACTATGACCTGAGAAGCATCGGCAATGCGCGGCAAGGCAATGCCACGGATCGGCCGCGCCCGTGGCATTCCCGCGACCAATTCGGGCGCGGCGACTGTCGATTGCGCCAGCGCCCAGATCAGCCCCGCCGAAACCTGTTGCTCGACGAGCCCGCTGTTGATGACGCGGCCGCAATCGACCGCGGCGACCAGCCTATGCACCTTCACGCGTTGGTCGTCGCTTATGCTCGCGCTGGCGACCAGGCCGATGTGGGATCCGAACGCGGACGCGCCGGCTATCCCCATCGTGCTTCCCGGCTGGCCGCCATCCCAGTTGGCGAGCCGCGCCGCCGCCTGGAGGCAGCGCGCGAGACGGCCGTTGCCGCCCAGCATCGACATTCGGAACGCCAGCGGCTCCATACCGGCGGCATGCGCCAGCTCGTCGATGAAGCTCTCGGTGAAAAAGGCGAACTCGCGGTTGGGCGAACCGCGCATGTACCCCGCAGCGAATGGCAGCTTTACCTCGACCGCATCGATCCGAACGTGCGGGATCGAATAAGGCGGCACGGAGCCGTCGAGCGCCATCTTTCCGAACTCGGTTGACGTGACTTTGCCGGAGAGCCGCGCCAACGCAGCGCCAAGCCCGTCGGCGGTGGCGACCTTCATCGCCCAGGCGGCGGTGATCCCGCCAGCGCCGGGGAGCGCGGTCATCCGCGCCAACGCGCCGGGTGCGACGCGGTCGTGGTTCTGGGTTGATGAATGCGACAGCATCACCTGCACCGGCCGGCCGGTGGCGCGTGCAAGTTCGAGCGCGATGGGCCCGGCGATCGCCTCCATTGCCTGGCCCGCCGGTTCGCCGGGGTTCATCGGATACAGGGTTGAGCCGTTCGCTTCGGCGACCCCGGGTGCCAGCGTCGCCGCCCAGATTTCCGCGCCGTCCGCCCCGATCCGCGCGGTCGCAGTCACCGGCTCGAGGCCCAGGTGCTGCGATGGCGCTGCATAATAAGTCGCGGCCAGCGGCCGCGACCCGCGAACCGCCGAGGCATAATCACCGCGTCCGAACCATTGTTGCGCGTCCCCGCTCGCCAAGGCCTCGTCGAACAGCGTGCGCGGATCGGGTCGCGCTATCCGGCCGGAAAAGATCGGATCGGCGCCATGCAATGCGTGCTCTGCCGCCCACCAGCTGTCGGCGACGACCGCGATCCAGCCGTCGCGCGCCGCGATGTGGCGAATGCCTGGAGCTCCAGCCATGGCCTCGTGCGAATAGGTCTTCAAGCGGCCGCCCGGCGGCGCGAGGCGAGCTGAAGCGAACAGCATTCCCGGCAGCCGGACATCGCCGGCGAAGCGCCAGCTGCCGTCTGCCTTGGCCGGGCCGTCGAGCCGCTGCAGCGGCTGGCCGGCGAGGTGCGACTTGCCTCCCGCCCGCAGCGGAGCATGCATGGGTGGGGTACGCGCGGCCGCCTCCTCGGCGAGCTCGCCGAATGTCACGGTGCGCACCCCGTTGATGACGAAGCCGTCGGCCGTGTCGCACGAAGCCGGGTCGACGTTCCACCGGTCCGCGGCCGCGCCGACCAGCATCGCTCGCGCAGTCGCCGCGGCCTCGCGCAGCGGCTGCTCGAACGCCCGCACCGAGGTCGAATTGGCGGTGATCCTTATACCCTTGGGCCACCCCTCCTCATCTGCCAACGGGTTGGCATAGGCCTTGGCCAGCGGCGCCGGCTCGACAGCGATCGTCTCCCACGCCGCCCCCAATTCGTCGGCGACGATCTGCGGCAGCGCGGTCCAGATCCCCTGCCCCGTCTCGACCTGCGGCACGGCGACCGTCACCTTCCCGTCGCGCGCGATCTTGATGAATGACCCGAACGCCTCTTCGCCCTGGGCGACCGGCAGGTCGCTCTTCCAGCGCCGCGGCCACAGCGAGAAGGCGACGATCAGGCCGACGCCCGCACCGCCGCCGATCAACAGGCTGCGGCGGTCGAGCTTCAATGCGCGAATTGGGCCTTGAGCGCGCGTCGGTCGATCTTGCCCGTGCCGAGGCGCGGCAGCGGCTCTTCCGAGAAGATGATGCGCGCGGGGATCTTGAACTTCGCGATGCGTCCGTCGAGGAACTGCCTGAGCTCGCCTTCGGTCAGCGCCGAATTGGCGTGGATCACCGCCACCGGCACTTCGCCGAGGCGCTCGTCGGGTGCCCCGAAAACCGCCGCTTCGGCGACCGCCGGGCAGGCATAACATTCGGCTTCGACCTCGGCCGCGGAGATGTTCTCGCCGCCCCGGATGATGATTTCCTTCTTGCGGTCGACGATGAACAGATAGCCGTCCTCGTCGAGGTAGCCGACGTCTCCGGTGCGGACCCAACCGTCGGCGCTGATCGTCGCCTCGGTCGCTTCGGGGTTGCGGAAATAGCCTTTGATGTTGGCCGTCGTCCGGATGCCAATTTCCCCGACTTCGCCGGTCGGAAGCGGCCGGTCGCCGGGCCCGAGGATCGCAACCTCGACCAACGGTTTCTGCGCGCGGCCGGTCGACGCCGGCTTCGCCGCATAGCTGCTCCAGAAATTGGCACAGCCGGTCGCGTTGGTTTCGGTGAGGCCATAGCCGAGCGCGGGCTGGGCCTTGGGAAACTCCGCCTTCAGCCGTTCGACGTGACTGATTGGCCGCGGCGCGCCGCCCGCCGTGATGTCCTTCAGCGACGACAAATCATATTTGTGGCGGTCCGAATGGTTCATGAGCTCGAGGCTCATCGTCGGCACTCCGACGAAATAGGTAACCTTCTCTTTCTCGATCAGTCTCAACGCCTCGGTCGCGTCCCACTTGGGCATGATGATCATGCAACGGCCGACGACGAAGCTGTTGAGCATTACCGGCACTTCGCCGGTGACGTGGAACAAGGGCACGCTGAGCAGGGTCCGCGGCGGCCCCGCCGGCGCGTCGCCATCCGCTGTCAGAATGCCGAGGAGCACAATCAGCCCGGTCGAGTAAGCGTAGGTCCCGGTGGTCACCGCGCGATGGGTCGACAGCGCGCCCTTGGCGTCGCCGGTCGAGCCCGACGTGAACAGGATGGTGGCGTCATCCTCGGGCGAGAGCTGCGGCAGCGGCTCATTCCCGCGCGCAGCCTCAAGCAGCGGGGCGATCGCCTGTTCAACCGGCTCCTCGATCGGCAGGCCGACAATTTCATAATCGCGGCAGCGCTCGGCGATGCGCTTGGCCCGCGGTGCATCGGCGATGATCAGCTTCGGTTCGGTCAGCCGGATGGCATGCTCCATCTCGTGGCTTTCCCACCAGCCGTTGAGCAGGGTCGCGATGCCGCCGGCCTTGATGACCGCCATGTAGCTGACGATCCATGCCGGGCAGTTGCGCATCGCGATGCCGACGCGATCGCCCTTCGCAACCCCGCGCGCGACCAGCCCCGGGGCCAGACGGTCGGAGATGCGGTCGAGGTCGGCGAAGGTCAGGCGCTCGTCGCCGGCGACGACGGCCTCGTTGGCGGCATTCAGCGAACAAAAGGCCTTAAAGAATTGGGGCAGCGTGGCGGGAAAGTTGGTGACGATCGCTCGGCCGAGTTCGTCCTTGCCGATGACCAGCCGTCCGCCCGGGCCGACGACGCGCGCAAGCTCCTCGTCGAACCGCCGGTCGAGCTCATTCAGCATCGCGGCCTGGCCCTCGTTTGCGTTTCATCTTGCCCGCCTTATGAGGCGGTCAACTCTGATGGGGAAGCCCTTGCAAGCCGTCGACGATTACTCGCGCTATACGAAGTTTACCGACCTCGGCTTGTCGCCGGTCGCGCTGCACATCGGCCCGTTCGACCTGCGCTGGTACAGCCTCGCCTACCTCTCCGGCATCTTCATTGGCTATTGGTACCTGCTCAAGCTGCTGAAGCAGCCGGGCGCACCGATGGGCCGCCGCCATGCCGACGACCTCGTCTTTTACGCAGCGCTAGGCGTCATCTTCGGTGGCCGCCTCGGCTACGTACTGTTCTACAACCTGTCCGAATATCTTCGGCACCCGATCGAGATCCTGAAGCTGTGGGACGGCGGCATGTCGTTCCACGGCGGGGTCATCGGCACTTCGCTCGGAATCTTCTATTTCGCCCGCAAGGAGAAGCTGAACTGGCTGCGGGTCCACGATTATGTCGCCTGCTGCGTCCCGTTCGGGCTGTTCTTCGGGCGCCTCGCCAACTTCATCAACCAGGAGCTGTGGGGCGCGGTCACGACGGTGCCGTGGGCCGTCCGCTTCGTGGAGGTAAACCAGTTCGGCCAGCGCGTGCTCGGCCCGCCGCGCCACCCGAGCCAGCTCTACGAAGCCGTCCTCGAAGGCATCGTCCTGTTCTGTATCCTCGCCTTCATGTTCTGGCGCACCAAGGCGCGCTACGACCCGGGCAAGCTGGTCGGCGCCTTCCTGTTCTTCTACGGCAGCTTCCGCTTCGGGATCGAATTCATCCGCGAGCCCGACAGCCAGCTGATCAAGTTCGCGCAGGCGACGCACCTCCACATGGGCCAGTGGCTGTCACTGCCGATGATTCTCGGCGGGCTGTACCTGATGCTGACCGCTGCGAAGCGGCGGGTTCGCGTCGAGGCAATTGCAGGAACAGCTTCGGTAGCGTGACCCCGCTGGAGCGCGCGCTTCGGGACCGCATCCAGGCCGACGGGCCGATCAGCGTCGAAGCCTATATGGAAGCGTGCAACTCTTATTATTACGCGACGCGCGACCCGCTTGGCGCACGCGGCGATTTCACCACCGCGCCCGAGGTCAACCAGATGTTCGGCGAGATGATCGGCGCCGCGCTTGCCGATTGCTGGAATCGAGCGGGCGCTCCTGAGGACACGATTTATGCCGAGCTCGGACCCGGCCGCGGGACGCTCGCCGCCGACGCGCTGCGGCTCATGCGCGCCGCGGGCTTTCGCGGCGACGTGCATTTCGTCGAAACCAGCCCGGTGTTGCGCGAGGCGCAGGCCCGGGCGGTGCCGGATGCCCATTGGCACGAATCCATCGACGACCTCCCGGCGCGGCCGCTGCTTCTCGTCGCCAACGAGTTTCTCGACGCGCTTCCCGTGCGCCAGCACGTCGACGGCATTGAGCGCCGGGTGATGATTGCCGCGGGGGGACTCGCGTTCGACCGCGACGGCGTGATCGTCGAGAGCTCGCCTGCCCGCGACCAAGCGGTGACGGCAATCGCGACCTGCCTGGCGATCAAGGGCGGCGCGGCGCTGCTCATCGACTATGGCCATGGGCGCAGCGCGCCCGGCGATACCTTGCAGGCCGTGCGCGGCCACGGCTACGCGCTGGTTCTGGCCAACCCGGGGGAGCAGGACCTGACCGCGCATGTCGATTTCGAAGGCGTCGCTTCGGCCGCGCGCGATGCGGGCGCAGCGGTGACTGCGCTCGTCACCCAGGCTGAGTGGTTGCTCCGTCTCGGGATCGACGCGCGAGCGCAATCGCTGTCGCGCGCCAACCGCGAGCGCGCTCCCGAAATCGAAGCCGCGCTTCACCGCCTTACCTCGCCGCAAGAAATGGGCCGGCTGTTCAAGGTGCTCGGCCTTCACTCGCCGGAATGGCCGGCGCCGGCGGGCTTCGCATGACGGTCATCTACCGCGACGCGACGAGCGCCGATTTGCCGGCGATCGACCGCGTCTTCCGCACGAGCTTCTGCGAGACCTTCGCTCACCTCTACCGGCCCGAGGATCTCGCTTTGTTTCTCGGCCAGTTCACGTCGCAAGCCTGGGCCGAGGAGTTCACTGACCCCGGCTATTGCTTCCGGCTTGCCGAAGTGGACGGGGAGGTGGTCGGTTATGTGAAACTCGGCCCGTCGTCCTTGCCGATTAAATCTTCCGGGCGCGCGATCGAGCTCCGGCAAATCTACATCTTGAAGGACTATCACGGCAGCGGCCTGGCCAGGGCCCTGACCGATTGGGCGATCGACGAGGTGCGCCAGCGAGGCTTCGAGGAGCTCTACCTCACGGTCTACACGGACAATCACCGCGCTCGGCGCTTTTACGACCGCCACGGGTTCGAGGCGGTCGGCCGCTACGACTTCATGATCGGCAACCACGCCGACGAAGACATCATCATGCGGAAGACGCTGTGAGCGGAGTCGAGGTAGTCCGCGCGATCAGCCTCGGCCGCCTGCCCCACGGCTTCCTCGGCCGCCGCGGCGGGATGTCGGTCGGCGAATGTGCCGGCCTCAACGTCGGCTACGGCAGCAACGACGACCGCGAGGCGATCGCGGGCAACCGCCGCCTCGCCATCGCCGCCGTGCTGTCCGACGCCGAGCTTGCGACAGTTCACCAGGTCCATTCCGCCGAGGTCGTGGTCGCCGATGCGCCCTGGCCGCAGGACCAAAGGCCCCGCGCCGACGCCATGGTCACGGACACGCCCAACCTGCTGCTGGGCATCCTCACCGCCGATTGCGCGCCGGTGCTGTTCGCCGACCATCAGGCCGTGGTGGTCGGCGCTGCCCATGCCGGCTGGCGCGGCGCCCTGGCCGGCGTCACCGACGCGACGATCGAGGCGATGGAGCGATTGGGCGCCCGGCGCGAGCGTATCCACGCCGCGGTCGGCCCGTGCATCGCGCAGCCGTCCTATGAGGTCGACGATTCATTCCGCGCGCACTTCCTCGGCGCCGACGGGGACAATGCCCGCTTCTTCGTCGCCGGTCCCGCCAGCAAGCCGCACTTCGATCTCGAAGCCTATGTCGTCCATCGCCTGATCGCTGCCGGGATCGAGGAGGTCGAGGCCTTGAACCTCGATACGTATGCCGACGATAGCCGCTTCTTCAGCTTCCGCCGGGCAACCCATCGCGGCGAGGCCGATTACGGCCGCCAATTGAGCGCCATCGCCATCCCAGGCTGAGGCCGACAAGCCCAGCTTATCGGCGCGGTCATGGCAGTTGATTGGCGCGGTCCCGGTCTTGGCGCTAAGGCGCGTTCAAATCAGGAGACCTGTCTTGCCCACCGAGAATGAAATCAGCGGCACGATTTCCCACACGCGCGCGCCGCGCCCCTCGCCGACCAGAATCGGCAACCACAAATTGAACGCGCAGACCTTGATGCTCGGCTACGGCTTCGACCCCGAGCTCAGCGAAGGCTCCCTGAAGCCGCCGATCTTCCTGACCTCCACCTTCGTGTTCGAGAATGCGGCCGCGGGGAAGCGCTTCTTCGAAGGCGTCACAGGCAAACGCCCGGGCGGGGCCGAGGGCCTCATCTATTCGCGCTTCAACGGCCCCAACCAGGAGATCCTCGAGGACCGGCTCGCGGTGTGGGAAGACGCCGACGACGCGCTTGCTTTCTCGAGCGGAATGGCGGCGATCGCGACGCTTCTCCTGACCTTCGTCCGGCCCGGCGACTGCGTCGTCCATTCGGGGCCGCTCTATGCCGCGACCGAGACCTTGATCGCCAAGATCCTCGGGCAGTTCGGCGTGTCGTGGGTCGACTTCCCCTCGGGCGCGACGCGCGAGGAGATCGATGCGGCCATCGCCAGGGGCAAGGAGAAGGGCCGCGTCAGCCTCATATTTCTTGAAAGCCCGGCCAATCCGACCAACGCGCTGGTCGACGTCGAGGCGGTGCGCGATGCGGTGAGCGCAGCCTTCGGAGCGGACAATCGCCCGCCGATCGCGATCGACAACACTTTCCTCGGGCCGCTGTGGGCCAAGCCGCTGGCGCAAGGGGCCGACCTGTCGGTCTACAGCATGACCAAATATATCGGCGGACACAGCGATCTCGTCGCCGGCGGCATCGTCGGCGAGAAGAAGCTGATCAACCAGATCCGAATGTTCCGGAACACGATCGGGACGATCTGCGATCCGAACACCGCGTGGATGCTCTTGCGCAGCCTCGAGACGCTCGAGCTTCGAATGAGCCGCGCCGGAGAGAATGCCGAGAAGGTCTGCGACTTCCTCAAGAGCCACCCGAAGGTCGAGAAGATCGGCTATCTGGGCTTCCTCGACGAAGGCTCGCGCCAGGCCGATATCTACAAGCGCCATTGCACCGGCGCCGGCTCGACCTTCTCGCTCTATCTGAAGGGCGGCGAAAAGGAGGCGTTCGCCTTCCTCGACGCGCTCCAGATCGCGAACCTCGCGGTCAGCCTCGGCGGCACCGAGACGCTCGCCAGCGCGCCCGCCGCGATGACGCATTTGTCGGTCCCCGAGGAGCGCAAGAAGCAGCTCGACATCACGCCCAATCTGGTGCGCATCTCGATCGGCTGCGAGAATGCCGACGACCTCATCGCCGACTTCGCGAATGCGTTGAACGCTGTGTAGTTTTCCGCTCGTCCTGAGCTTGTCGAATGACCGTCCTTGAGCTTTTGGACTTACATCCCCATTGTCGGGGCGGCGCGTACTACACGGGTCACACCGATAATCTGGAACACCGCATTGGCACTCACCAATCCGGCCAAATTCCCGGCTTCACCGCTGATAGGCTGCCGGTTGAGCTCGTCTGGTCAGCGGAGTTTCCTACTCGTTGGGAAGCGTTGGGGATGGAGCGGCGTATCAAGGGGTGGAGCCGCGCCAAGAAAATGGCGTTAATCCGTGGCGACTTTGATGCGCTTTCCGCTCTCGCAAGATCGAAGAACGGCCCTTCGACAAGCTCAGGGCGAACGGAGTAGTTGGCACGGTGGCAGAGCTTCTCAAAGTCGATCGCAACGGCCCAATCCTCCGCCTCACGCTCGACAATCCCCCGGCGAACGCATTGTCCATCGCGGTAATGCAGTCACTCGAGGCCGCGCTCGACGCCGCCAGCGACGACGACAGCATCCGGGTCATCGTCATCGCCGCCGCGGGCAAGCTCTTCTCGGCCGGGCACGACCTCAAGGAAATGACCGCGCACCGGGCCGACGCCGACCAGGGCAAGGCCTTCTTCGAGCACACTTTCGCGCTTTGCTCGCGACTCATGCAATCGATCGTCGGCCACCCCAAGCCGGTCATCGCCGAGGTCAACGGAATCGCCACCGCGGCGGGATGCCAGCTAATCGCTTCGTGCGATCTTGCCGTCGCTTCTGACCGGTCAAAATTCGGCGTCAACGGAATCGACGTCGGCCTGTTCTGCGCCACGCCATCGGTCGCCCTGACCCGCAACGTCAGCCGCAAGCGAGCGATGGAAATGCTACTGACCGGGGAGATGATCGACGCCGCAACCGCGCTCGAGTTCGGCCTGGTCAACCGCGTCGTGCCGCAGGAGTCGTTGACCGATGTCGTCATGGAGATGGCCAGCACCGTCGCCGCAAAGTCGCCTTTCGCGGTGAAGCTGGGCAAGCAGGCGGTGCGCGAGCAGGCCGGCCTCGGCCTCGCCGAAGCCTATGACTGCGCATCGCGAGTGATGGTCGAGAACATGCTCGCCGGCGATGCGAAGGAAGGAATCAGCGCCTTCTTCGAGAAACGGTCGCCGAACTGGACCTAACCCCAGTCCTCGACCGCCCAGCCCCTCTCCTCCGCCAGCCGCTTGAGCTTCCCATGCGGGTTCACCGCGACCGGCTCGTCGGCCCATTCGAACGCCGGCTGGTCCGACACATGGTCCGAATAGAAACGCACATGCCCGTGGACGCCTTTGAGCCCTGACTTCTCGACCCAATCGGCAATCATCCGCATCTTTGCCTCGCCATAGGCATTCTCGCCGCCGATCCTGGCGTGGACCCGCTCGTCGAGGCCGATCATCGATCCGGTGCCGATCACGTCGTCGAAACTCAGCCGCTCGGCGATCGCGTCGGCGTAGAGCCGGTATGAAGCAGTCGCGAGAACCAGCCGCCGCCCTTCCGCCTTGTCGCGCGCAATCGCCTCTTTCGCACCCGGGCGAATGTTGGTCCGCGCCTGCTTGTCGGCGAAGCTCTCGACCAGGGGCTTGAGCGCACTCAAATGCACGCGGTGGCCAATCAGCAGATGATGGTTGATCTCCTTCAAGCGGGCGCGGTCGATCAGCCTCAACGCATAGGCGAGTAGGGACACGGCCACGAGCGGCAACAGTAACAGCCGCCACGGCGCTCGCCGGACCGCACAATGCAGCAGGAACGAGACGTAGGTCGGCCGTTTCGTCACCGTCCGATCCATGTCGTAGACGGCAAGGTCGCTCATTGATCGAGCCAGCTGGTAATCTTCTGCCGTCGCGCCTGGCTCTCGGTCAGCTGTGCCAGCCGAACTGCGTGAAAGATGAGGCTAATCAGGGTCCACCAAGCGACCAGCACCAGCCCGCTGTCGGGGCGGCGAAACAGCAAGGCCGCGGCAAGGATGACGAGGTTTGGGTTGCGCGCCGCGCTGACCAGCCGGAACTGGCTGTCGAGCGGCCGCCAGGCGTGGATCTCCATCCCGTTGAAGCGATGCAGCGTGAGCGCCTCGACCACCCGGATCGCGACCGTGCCTCCGACGATGACCCACAGCACCATCGTCGCATAGATGGGCTCGAGCGGGCGGCCGTATGCGGCAAGGCCATGCTCCCACCCCCACCACCAGAGCAGCGGGTAAACGACCTCAACCGCCGCCCGGAACCGGTTCGTCGCCGGCGCCGCATGGGTCAACCGCGACAGCATGAGCACCACGACGCTCACCAGCATCACGACGACCGACAACAGCAATCCCGCCCAAAATCGCCCAGTCCAGAACAAGGCAAACACTATTGTCGCCAGCAAGGCTTCGAGCACGATTGCCGCGGCGACCGGCACGCCC
>JAXDPR010000202.1:0-8230 GCA_034668265.1 Sphingomonadales bacterium | reverse complement strand
AAGGCCCTTCGTGCCCGGGATTTGCGCGATTTCGGCGTCGGTCAGCCGCTTCGACAGTGGAAACTCATACTTGTCCGCAAATGCGATCAGGCTGCGCTCGTCGATCAGCTCGTCGAGGATGGGGCTGAAGTCCGGCATGATGCTCGCATAATCGGCATCTGGGCGCTCCTGCCGCGCCTGCTGGAGCCGGCGCTGCATGGCGTCGCTCATGTCGCGCTCGCTGACCGACTGGCCGCCGACGCTGGCGAGCGTGCCGCTGCTCATTCCGAAACCGAGCGTGCCGGAACCGAAGTTGGAGATATCGGCGAGGGCGAAGCCGCCCATGATGGCGACGACGACCAGGGCGATGATCCACGTGCCGACCTTGGACTTTGAGAGGCGACGAAAGAAGGTGAGCATCGGTTTCCGGCAAGAAATGGGAAGAGGATTGCCGCTTTAGGAGGCGGGCTGGCGCGCATCAAGCGCCACCGCTACGGCGCTCGAAGAGGCAGGGAAATGGCGCTCAGGAAACTCGTCGCGGGCAATTGGAAGATGCATGGCCTGTCGTCCGACCTCGGCGAGGTCCGGGCGATCGCCGCTGCGTCGATCGATTACCCGGGCGTCGACGTCGCCTTGTGCGTCCCGGCAATCCTGGTCGAACGGGCGGCCCGCGCAGTTCCCGGCTTTGCCATCGGCGGCCAGGACGTCCATCATGCCGACAAGGGCGCGCATACCGGCTGCACTTCCGCGCTGATGCTGCTCGACGCCGGCGCAAGCCTGACGATCGTCGGTCATTCCGAACGGCGCGACGCTCAGCGCGAAAGCGACGAAGAGGTGAAGGCCAAGGCCGAATCCGCGCTCTCTGTTGGGCTCAATGTCATACTGTGCGTCGGCGAAAGCCTCGACGTGCGCAAAGGTGGCGGTGCGGTCGCCACTGTCGCGGCGCAGCTCGACGGCTCGCTTCCCCGCGGTCATGACCGCGAAGGCGAGCTTGCGATTGCGTACGAGCCGATCTGGGCGATCGGCACCGGCGAGATTCCCACCGTTCCCGAAATCGCCGAGATGCACGCGTCGATCCGCGGGAGGCTGATCGAGCGTTATGGCGCGGACGAGTGCAGCGTGCGCATCCTTTACGGGGGGTCGGTCAAGCCGTCCAACGCCGCGGAAATCTTCGCCATTGCCGACGTCGACGGCGCGCTGGTCGGCGGCGCCAGCCTTAAAGCTGCCGATTTCCTGCCGATCATTGCCGCTGCAGCAGCGGTTGAAGGCTGAGGCCCAATCGCCTAAGTCGCCTCGCGCAATCTTTCTTGAAAGCCCGACATGTTTGCATTTCTGCTGATCGTTCAGACGCTTATCGCTGTTTCGCTAATCAGCGTCATTCTGATGCAGCGCTCCGAAGGGGGCGGGCTGGGCGTCGGCGGAAGCTCGTCGGGTTTCATGACCGCGCGCGGCGCGGCGGACTTCCTCACCCGCTCGACCGCCGTCCTCGGCGGCATGTTCATCGTTCTCTCGATTGTCATGGCGGCCATCGCCGGAGCGACGCGAGAGCCGGCCAAGATCGATACCTCTTTGGCGGGCAAAGTCCCTCCGGCCCAGCAGCAGCAGACCCAACCGGTCCAGCCCGCGCCCGCTCCGACCAATAATCAACAGGCGCCGGCGGTCCCGCTCGCCCAGTGATCAATCCGCGGCGGTCGTAACTTTTTTATTTCTCGCCGCTTGCGCCCCGGGCTGCAATCCCCGTAAGCCTCAACTCCCATGGCGCGGTTCATATTTGTCACCGGCGGCGTGGTCTCATCGCTTGGGAAAGGTCTCCTGTCGGCGTCGCTCGGGGCGCTTCTCCAGGCGCGCGGCTACAAGGTCCGGATCCGGAAGTTCGATCCCTATCTCAACGTCGATCCGGGGACGATGTCCCCGTATCAGCACGGCGAAGTCTATGTGACCGACGACGGGGCCGAAACCGACCTCGACCTTGGCCATTACGAGCGCTTCACCGGCGTTTCCTCGAAGCAGTCCGACAACGTCACCACGGGGCGCATCTACCGCGACATCATCGCCAAGGAGAGGCGCGGCGATTATCTCGGCGCAACCGTTCAGGTCATTCCGCACGTCACCAACGCGATCAAGGAATTCGCGCTCGCCGAAACCGACGGGCTCGACTTCGTCATCTGCGAGATCGGCGGGACGGTCGGCGACATTGAAAGCCTGCCGTTCATCGAATCGATCCGGCAGCTGAGGAACGACCTCGGCCGCGACCAGACGGTGAGCGTCCACACCACGCTCGTCCCGTGGATCGCCGCCGCAGGTGAGCTTAAGACCAAGCCGACGCAGCAGTCGGTGAGGGAGCTGTCGAGCTTCGGGGTCCAGCCCGAGGTCTTGCTGTGCCGCTGCGACCGGCCCTTGCCGGAGGCGGAGCGCGAAAAGATCGCTTTGTTCTGCAATGTCCGCAAGGCAGCGGTGATTCCCGCGCTCGATGCGCGCAACATCTACGACGTGCCGCTGCAATATCATGAGGCGGGGCTCGACGACGAAGTGCTGTACGCCTTCGGCATCACCGATGCCCCGCGCCCGGACCTCGTCCGCTGGCGCGAGATCATGGACCGGATCGACCATTACGAGAGCGAGGTGACGATCGGCGTCGTCGGCAAATATGTCGGCCTTCCCGACGCCTACAAGAGCCTTCGCGAGGCTTTGGTCCACGGCGGAATCGCCAACCGCGCCAAGGTCAACGTCCAGTGGATCGATGCGGAATTGTTCGAGCATCCCGAATCCGACGTCGTTGCCGAGCTCGAGCCCCTCCACGGAATCCTCGTCCCCGGCGGCTTTGGCGAGCGCGGTAGCGAGGGCAAGATCGCCAGCGTCAAGTTCGCCCGCGAGCGCGACATCCCCTTCTTCGGTATCTGCCTAGGCATGCAAATGGCCTGCATCGAAGCGGCGCGGAACCAGGCGGGAATCGCGGACGCCTCGACCACCGAATTCGGCACTACGACCGAGCCCGTCGTGGGCATGATCACCGAGTGGATGAGCGAGGAGGGGCTTCAGCAGCGCGCGGCCGGCGGCGACCTCGGCGGCACCATGCGGCTCGGCGCCTATCCCGCCAGGCTCGACGGCAACAGCGTCGTCCATTCGATCTACGGCCAGGATCTGATCAGCGAGCGCCACCGCCACCGTTACGAGGTCAACATCCACTATCGTGACGCGCTCGAAAGCAGCGGCCTCATCTTTTCCGGCATGTCCCCCGACGGGCAGTTGCCCGAAATCGTCGAGCGGCCCGACCATCCCTGGTTCATCGGCGTCCAGTTCCACCCGGAGCTGAAGAGCCGGCCGTTCGACCCGCATCCGCTGTTCGCCGGCTTCATCGGCGCGGCGGTCAAGCAGAGCAGGCTGGTCTGACGGTAGGAGGCGGGCATGAGCGAAGCCAGACAGATGACATTGATGGCTGCGGCCACTTTCATGCTGGCGGCTTGTGCGACCCCGCCTAAGCCGCGAGACACGATCGCCAAGGTCAATCCGGCGAGCATCGCGGCGTCACCCGCCGAGTGGGATGAGCGCCAGGTCGAAATGGTCGGCCTACTGGTCTGGGAGTTCGAGAATCAGGCCTTGTACCAAAGCTACGGCGCCTATTGCCGCGGCGCGGAGCACGCGGCGATCCATGCTCAGTGGGAGCAGTGGCCGGGCGTGACGCGTAAGGACAGCCGACGCCGGGTCGTCGTTCGCGGTACCTTCCGCAACAAGGTTGGAATGCGCCAACCGGATGGGTCGATCCTCGACTCGAATGCCGCTCCGGGGACGGGACCGCTGGAGCCAGGGTACGTCGTCCGCTGGCTATCTCCTCCGTCCAAACCCTGTCCAAAAGCGCTGCCCTGACCTCGCTCGATCCTTCCTCCGCCGGAACCGACGCTCAAGAGCCTCGTTCGGAGCCTAATTCGGAGGAATTCCCATGCTTCTGACCATCGCCATTATCCTGCTCATCCTCTGGGCCCTCGGCTTCTTCGCCTTCCACGTCGCCGGCGGCCTCATCCACTTGCTTCTGGTGATCGGCGTCATTGTGCTGATCTGGAATTTCGTCGCCGGCCGCCGCGCGGTTTAGCCGCGAATTTCTCGCCGTTGCGGGGTGCGGCATGCGCCCCTAAATGCGGCAAATGACGAACAGCATTTCGACGCGCGTGGTCGTACTTGGCTCCGGGCCCGCGGGCTACACCGCCGCAATCTATGCCGCGCGCGCCGGCCTCAGCCCCGTCCTCATCCAGGGAATCGTGCCGGGCGGGCAGCTTACGACCACCACCGACGTCGAGAATTATCCTGGCTTCCGCGACGTGATCCAGGGCCCGTGGCTCATGGAAGAAATGCAGGCCCAGGCCGAGCATGTCGGGACCAAGGTCGTGTGGGACCATGTTAGCGCTGTCGACTTGTCGCGTCGGCCGTTCCGGCTGACCGGCGACGGCGGCGCCCAATATTTCGCCGACGCGCTGGTGATTGCAACCGGCGCCCAGGCCAAGTGGCTAAACCTGCCCTCGGAAGAGCATATGAAGGGCAGGGGCGCTTCGGCCTGCGCGACCTGCGACGGCTTTTTCTACCGCGGCAAGAAGGTTGCTGTGATCGGCGGCGGCAATACCGCAGTCGAGGAGGCGCTCTACCTCACCAATCACAGCCACGACGTCACCCTGATCCACCGGCGCGATTCGTTCCGGGCGGAGAAGATCCTCCAGGACCGGCTGTTCGCGAACCCGAACATCAAGGTCATCTGGGACAGCGAGGTCGTCGAGTTCGTCGGTGGTGGCGACCCGGAAGCGCTGGTCGGGCTCGACATCCGCAACAAGCGCACCGGCGAGACCAGCCGCGTCGAGGTCGAAGGGGCGTTCGTCGCCATCGGCCACTCGCCGGCGACCGAGTTGTTCAAGGGCCAGCTCAAGCTCGACGCGGACGGCTATATTGAGGTTGAGCCGGGGACGACGCGCACCAGCGTCGAGGGCGTGTTCGCTTGCGGCGACGTCATGGACAAGATCTACCGCCAGGCCGTGACCGCGGCGGGCACCGGCTGCATGGCCGCGCTCGATGCGGAAAAGTATCTCGCCACGCAGGAATATGAGGCAATCGCCGCCGAATAGGCGCGTTGGGGAGGGGGACCGCGAGTGAAACCGACCGGACCGATCCCGCCCCATTTTGCCGCGATTGATGGCCAGTTGGTCATCGGCGGCGTCCCCGCCGAAGAGCTGGTGGCGGAGGCGGGCGGCACCCCGCTGTTCGTCTACGACAATAATATCGTCGGCGCGCAGGTCGCCCGCTTCAAGGGCGCGATGGCCGATGGCATCGCCCTGCATTATTCCGTCACTGCAAACCCATACGAGCCGTTGCTCGAATTTCTTGGCAGGTATGTCGACGGCTTCCGGATCGTCTCGCAAGGCGAGCTGACGCGCCTCCAAAAGGGTGGACTCGCCGGAATTCCGATCAACTTCGCCGGTCCCGGCAAGCGCGATTCGGAGCTCGAAGCCGCGGTCAAGGCCCGTGCCACCATCAGCGCCGAGAGCGAGGCCGAGGCGGCACGTGCCATCCGCGCGGCAGAGAATGTCGGGATTCAGCCAAGGATCTCGGTGCGGGTCACGCCGCCATTCGCGATCGAAGAGGGCAGGGTGACCATCGGCAGCCGTCCGAGCCCGTTCGGAGTCGATGCGGAGCGTGTTCCGGTCCTCGTCCACGGCCTGCTTCAGGCGGGCGTCGACTGGCGCGGCCTGCACATGTTCGGCGGCGCCCAATGCCTCGATGCGGAAGCGCTGGCGCAGGTCCATCGGGTCACCGTTGCTCATGCGGGCGAGATTGCGGCCGCCATCGGCGAGCCGCTGCCTGAGCTCAATCTCGGTAGCGGGTTCGACATTGCCTGCCGGCCGGGCGAAACTCCGCTCGACATCGATCAGGTCGCGTCGGCGCTGAACCGGACGCTGTGCGATGCGCCGCCGCTGCTCGCGACCACGCGCTTCACCATCGAGCTTGGCCGCTGGCTGGTTGGCGAATCCGGGGTCTATCTGACGCGCGTGCTCGACCGCACCGAAAGCTGTGGCCAAACCTTCCTCACCACCGACGGCGGTGGTCATCATTTGATCGGCGCAACCGGCAGCCTCGGTGAGCGCGGTGTGATCAATTTCCCGATCGCCGTCGCCAATCGCTTCGACGCTCCGGCCGAGGAGGAAGTAACCGTCACCGGCTGTCTGTGCACGCCGTTTGATGTGCTCGGCGACCAGGTGGGCTTGCCGCGCGCCGAGGAAGGCGACCTGATCGCCGTCTTCTGCGCGGGCGCTTATGGGCTCAGCGCGAGCCCGCAGGCATGGGAAAGCCGTCCGCTCGCCCGCGAGATGCTGGTCTAGGGATAGGTCGCCTTGACGAAGTAAAGGCCGTGGGGTGGGGCGTTGAAGCCGAGCGCGGCACGGTCGCGGGCTTCCAGCGCCTTCAGCATGTCCTCGGGCCGCCACTGACCGCGCCCGACCAGCGCCAGGCAGCCGACCATCGAGCGGACCTGGTGATGGAGGAAGCTGCGCGCCGCTGCGGTAACGTGGATCTCCTCGCCGGCCTTCGAAACCTCGAGCCGGTCGAGCGTCTTGACCGGGCTGTCCGACTGGCAGTGCGCCGAACGAAAGGTGGTGAAGTCATGACGTCCGATGAGGTGCGCCGCGCCTTCGCGCATCGCCTCGACGTCGAGCGGGACCGGGATATGCCACACCCTCCCACGGCCGAGCGCCGGCGGCGCCCGGCGGCTGAGAATCCGGTAGAGGTAGCGCCTTCCGACGCACGAGAAGCGCGCATGCCAGTCGTCGGCGACGGTCTGCACATCGAGCACGGAGATGGGATGCGGCCTCACCAGCGCGTTGAGCCCCTCGCGCAGCCGGCGCGGCGTCACCTCGCGCTCGATGTCGGCGTGAGCGCTCATCGCCAGCGCGTGGACGCCCGCGTCGGTGCGACCGGCGGCGATGAACTGCGCCTGTTGCCCCGTCATGCGCTGAAGCGCCTCCTCGAGTGTCTGCTGGATCGACGGTCCGTGATCCTGCCGTTGCCAGCCCATGAATGGCCCGCCGTCAAATTCGATCGTCAGCCGCCATCGGGTCACGGCAGGATCGTGCCTTTCGGGATCGCGAATCCGCGCAGCAGCTCGCCGGGCGTCATCACGCCGCGCCCCGCTCGCTGGACCTTCAACGGTCGAATGTAGCCCTCGCCGCAGGCGACGTTGAGACACTCATCGAGGACTTCACCGGGCGTGGCGGAGGCGTCGCTTCCGACGGCCGCCTCAAGCAGCTTTATGCGCTCGCCACTCGCCTCGAACCAGGCTCCGGGTACGGAGTTGAACGCGCGGACCTGCCGCTCGATTTGCTCCGCGCTGGCCGACCAGTCGATCCGCGCTTCGGCCTTGTCGACCTTGGGGGCGTAGGTGACGCCAGCCTCCGGCTGCGGCTCGGGCAGGGTCGGATGTTCAAGCCAATCAATCAAAGCGACTGCTCCAAGTTGCGCCATCTCTCCCGTGACTTGGTCGGCATTCTTGCCACGGATGTCGAGATTCCTCCGAAGCAGCATGGGCCCGGTGTCGAGGCCCTCGTCCATGCGCATGATGGTGACTCCGCTGACCTCGTCTCCGGCGAGGATCGCGCGCTGGATCGGTGCCGCGCCGCGCCAGCGCGGCAGGAGCGACGCGTGCACGTTGATGCAACCGGCCTTGGGCGCCTCGAGGATCGCCTTGGGCAGGATCAGACCATAGGCAGCAACGACGGCGATATCGGCATCCAGCGCCCGGAACCGGGCCTGCTCGGCCTCATCGCGCAGCGTCTTTGGAGTGCGCACCTCGATCCCCAGCTGCTCGGCCCGCTCGTGGACCGCAGTCCTGCGCTCGGCCTTGCCGCGTCCGGCCGGGCGCGGTGGCTGGCAATACGCAGCGACGACCTCATGCCCCGCCTCGACGAGCGCGTTGAGGCTTGGCACCGCGAAGACCGGCGATCCCATGAAGACGATGCGCATCGGCGGGCGTATGGCGAAATGCGGCGGAATTGCCTACCTCAACGCCGTGGCCAGTCAGGAAATCGAAGCCTTGAGCCAGGCGCTGGCGCGCCTTCCCGGCCTGGGCCCCCGCTCGGCGCGGCGCGCGGTGCTGCACCTGATGAAGAAGCGCGAGACCGCGCTCGAACCGTTGCTTTCCGCACTCAGGCACGTTGCTGACAAGCTTTCCACCTGCTCGACCTGCGGCAATGTCGACACCTCGGACCCATGCAGCATCTGC
>JAXDPR010000201.1:0-3017 GCA_034668265.1 Sphingomonadales bacterium | reverse complement strand
GCGGCGGGTGAACGCTGAAGGAACGAGGTGGGACGCCCCATTTTCGCTGGGAGGCGTTAACTGTCCCTCGGAGGGACACGGGATTGGCGGCGAACCCTACGTAGCAATCAGTCGAGCGAGGCGCGTTCGACGCGGAATCCCGCGGCCTCGAGTCGGGCGACAACGTCGTCGATCGACTGCGGGTCGCGCGCTTCGCATTCGACCTCGATCATCGTGTCCTTGGCCGGAAGGCTGGTGAAGATCCGGCTGTGGTTGATCTCAAGGACATTGACGCCGGCTTCGTAAACCTTGGCCGTGATCGCGGCGAGCGCTCCGGGCTGGTCATGGGCCGCAACGTGAAGCCGCGCGATCCGGCCCTGGCGGACGAGGTCGCGGACCAGGACGTTGGCGAGCAAATGCGTGTCGATATTGCCGCCGCACAACAAAGTCGCGACCTTCTTGCCCTTGTAGCGCTCGGGCTCGGACAGCATCGCGGCGAGGCCCGCCGCTCCCGCCCCCTCGACGACGGTCTTCTCGATCCCGGCCAACATCGCGACGGCGCGCTCGAGATTGCGCTCGGAAACGAGGGCGACGCCGACGCCATAGTCCTTGAGGATGCGCGAGGTGAGCTCGCCCGGATGCTTGACCGCAATGCCTTCGGCGAGCGTGTCGCCACCCAACGGCATGTGGCACCCCTCGATCGCGCATTTCATTGACGGGTACAGTTCTGCCTCGACCCCGATCAGCTCGATCTCCGGCTTCACCGCCCGCGCCGCGATCGCCACGCCCGCCATCAGCCCGCCGCCGCCGATCGGCACGACGAATGTATCGAGGTCGGGCGCGTCTTCGAGCATTTCGAGAGCGACCGTGCCCGCGCCGGCGATCACCTGCGGATCGTCAAAGGGATGGACGAAGACATAGCCCTCTTCGAGCGCCAGCTCGCGGGCGCGGGCGTACGCGTCGTCGAACATGTCGCCGTGGAGCACGACCGTCGCGCCGAAACCTTTGGTCTGGGTCACCTTCACCGTCGGCGTCGTCTCCGGCATCACGATCACCGCCGGGATGCCGAGGCGCTTGGCGTGATAGGCCACCGCCTGCGCATGGTTGCCGGCCGAGGCCGCGATTACTCCGCGCCCCCGCTCCTCGGGCGTCAGCTGAAGCAATTTGTTGAGGGCGCCGCGCTCCTTGTAGGCGGCGGTGAACTGGAGGTTCTCGAACTTCAGCCAGACCTCGGCGCCGATGATCTCGGACAGGGTGCGGCTGACCAGCATCGGGGTGCGGATGACGGCGCCTTCGATGCGCTTGGTCGCGGCGCGGATGTCGTCGATCGTTGGGGGCTGAAGCATGCGGTGCGCGGCCTAGCGGTTCACTTGGCCAGCGACAATGCTAAGCAGCGGCGATGAATAAGCTGATCCTCGCGCTTACTGTGGCGCTCCTCGCCTCCGCTGCAAATGCCGACACGCTCGTTGACAACATCAACGGCATTCAGGTCGACGCGAACGGCAACATCCAGCACTTCCGCGGGCTGGTCATCGGCGATGACGGGAAAGTGCGGCAGGTGCTCGAACATCCCGAGCTCGTGCGCCTGGCCGGAATCACGGGCCACATCGACGAGCATGGCCGCACCATGCTCCCAGGCCTGATCGATGCCCACGGCCATGTCATCGACCTCGGATTCGCCGCCCTCCGCCTCGACGTTACCGGCGGCGCATCGCTTGCGGAGCTTCAGCAGCGCCTTCGCGACTATGCCGCAGCTCATCCGGACGTGAAGTGGATCCAGGGCGGCGGCTGGAACCAGGAGCTGTGGCCGGACAAGCGCTTCCCGACCGCCGCCGACCTCGACGCGGTGGTTCCCGACCGGCCAGTGGTGCTTGAGCGGGTCGACGGCCATGCGATCGTCGCCAACAGCGCGGCGATGAAGGCCGCCGGCGTCACCGCCACAACGCCTGCACCGCATGGCGGCGAAATCCATGATGGCGTCTTCGTCGATAACGCCGAGCAGCTCATCAACCGGGCCGTCCCGGCCCCGACGCCGGGCGAGCTCGACCAGGCATTGGCCAAATCCCAAGAGATTTTGCTCGGCGTCGGAGTCACCGGCGTCGGGTCGATGAGTACCTCATTGCGGGCTTGGCAGGCGTTCAATCGCGCTGGCGCGGCAGGCACGCTTCGGGTCCGGCTGATGGCCTACATCGGCGCGGCACAAGCCGCGCAAGCGAACATGCGGCCGACGGGATGGCTTTATGGCGACCGGCTGCGTGCTGTCGGCGTCAAGCTCTTTGCCGACGGAGCGCTTGGCTCGCGCGGCGCCTGGCTGAAGCAGCCCTATTCGGACAAGCCGGACTCGCGCGGGCTTCAGTTCCATTCGGATGCCGAGCTTCTCGCCCTTGCCGACCATGCCGCCGCGGCCGGCTTCCAGATCGCAACCCATGCCATCGGCGATGCCGCCAACGCGCAGATCATCTCGACCTACGAAAAGCTTTCGCAGAAATACGGGAAGGACCGGCGCTGGCGGATCGAACATTTCCAGATCGTCGACCCGGCCGACATCCCGCGCCTCGCGCCGGCCGGGATCATCGCCTCTATGCAGCCGACGCACCAGACCAGCGACCGGCTGATGGCCGAAGCCCGGCTCGGGCCGAACCGGCTCGCCGGTGCCTACGCCTGGCAGAGCGTGCTGAAGAGCGGAGCGGGCCTCGCCTTCGGAACCGATTTCCCGGTGGAATCGCCCAACCCATTCCCCGGTTTGTCCGCTGCAATCAGCCGTCAGGATTTGAACGGCCAGCCGCCAGGCGGCTGGATCCCCTCGGAACGGCTGACGCTCGGGCAGGCGCTCCACGAGTACACCCGCGGCGCCGCTTATGCGGGCTTCGCCGAGGACAAAATTGGTGCGCTCGAACCCGGAAAATGGGCGGATTTCATCATCATTGACCGCGATCCGACCAAGGTTGACCCGCAATCGCTGGCAAAAACACAGGTTTTGGAGACGTGGGTCGGCGGAAAGCGGGTCTTCAACCGCGCTTCGGCAACGCCCGAGCGCG
>JAXDPR010000200.1:0-3508 GCA_034668265.1 Sphingomonadales bacterium | reverse complement strand
CGCGCCTGCCTGGAGTCGCTTGCCGCGCAAATTGTCGCTAGCAGCGGCCCTCCGTCGCTCTCGAGCGAGGACGACGACCCCATACCCATAATCAACCGGAGCAAGTGAATGAAGGTCGGTTCTCTACTGGCGTGCGCCATCGCCGTCGCGGCGCTCGCCGCCTGCAACAAGAACAAGAACGAAGGCGCCGGCACGCCGGCCGCCAACGACACGATCCAGGTCACGCAGGCCACGCCGCCTCCGGGCGGAACGTGGGCCGACGTCGTCAATGAAACGTCGGCGGGCGGCTTCGTGATGGGCAACCCCAACGCCAAGGTGAAGCTGCTCGAGATCGGATCGCTGACCTGTCCACACTGCAAGGCGTTCGATGACGAGGGCGTCCCAACGCTGATCGAGAAATATGTGAAGTCCGGCAACGTCAGCTGGGAGTTCCGGACTTACGTGATCCACGGCGCGCTCGACGTTGCCGCGGACATTCTGGTCCGGTGCAACGGGCCGAAGACCTTCTTCCCGCTGGTGCGGGCATTGTACAAGGATCAGGCCGTGTGGCTCGGCAAGATCCAGGCCGTGCCGCCGGCCAAGCTAGAGGAGGTCCAGAACCTGCCGACCAACCAGGTGTTCGTGAACTTCGCGAGCCTCGGCGGCCTGCAGGACTGGGCGGCCGCTCGCGGAGTGCCGCAGGCGAAGAGCAACCAGTGCCTGAGCGACCAAAAAATGATCGACCAGCAGGTACAGATGACGGCCGACGTCAACAGCCAGTTCCCGGAGTTCGAAGGAACGCCGGCCTTCGCGATCAACGGCAAGATGCTCGCCAAGACCGCGAGCTGGGACAAGCTCGAGCCGCAGCTCAAGGACGCGCTCAAATAATGGGTCGGCGTCTCTTGCTTGCGCTGCTGTCAATCCTGGTGCCGGCAGTGCCCGCGTCGGCCAGGCCGGCGGCGCACGTCTCGCCGCGCGCCGATTGGGTCCGCACCTACAGCGTGACGGCGGAAGGCGGCTTCCAGATGGGCAATCCCAGGGCAAGGATCAGCGTTGTCGAATATGGCTCGCTGACTTGCCCGCACTGCCGGCATTTTGCCGAAACGGCGGTGGACCCGCTGGTTGCGCAATATGTGCGAACCGGGAAGGCGAGCTACGAATTTCGTCCCTACATCCTGGACGGCGTCGATGTCGCCGCCAACCTCGTCGCACGCTGCAACGGGCCGGCCGCTTTTTTCCCGATGGCAGCGGACCTTTATGCAACCCAGCCGATGTGGCGCGCCAGGATCACCGACGAGGATCTGGAGAAGCTTGGCGCACTTCCGCAGGGCGAAATGATGGTCCGCATCGCCGAGCAAACGGGGCTGATCCTGACTGGCGCGGCGCATGGCATCACCCCGGCCAAGGCTCGCGCCTGCCTGACGAGCCAGTCGGCCGCCGAAGGACTTGCCGCGTTGAGGCAAACGGCGAGTGCTCGGGGCGTCAGGGGAACCCCGACCTTGCTCGTCAATGGCAAAGCCGTCCCGGCCCACGACTGGGAAACCTTGCAACCGTTCCTCAAGCCCGCGGGAGGCTGAGCTGGAACGGGGGAGGCGGACGTAGGTGCAGATCAGACGGCTCAAGCTCAGCGGCTTCAAGAGCTTCGTCGAGCCGGCCGTGCTTCGTATTGAGCCGGGCCTGACGGGAGTCGTCGGGCCGAACGGCTGCGGCAAGTCGAACCTGCTCGAAGCGATCCGCTGGGCGATGGGCGAATCCAGTCCCAAGTCGCTGCGCGGCGGGGGAATGGACGACGTGATCTTCGCGGGCACCGCGACCCGCCCGCCGCGCGATTTCGCCGAAGTCTCGATCCTCCTCGAACGCGAGGCGACTGACGAAGGCGCTGTCGAGAGCGAGGTCACGCGCCGGATCGAGCGGGGAGCCGGGTCGGCCTACCGAATCGACGGCCGCGATGTGCGTGCCAAGGACGTGTCGCTATTGTTCGCCGACGCGGCCACCGGGGCGCACTCCCCCGCCCTTGTCAGCCAGGGCAAGATCGGCGCGGTGATTGCCGCCAAGCCGGTCGAGCGGCGCCAACTGCTCGAGGAAGCCGCCGGGATTTCGGGCCTTCACGCACGCCGAAAGGATGCCGAACAGAAGCTGCGCGCGACCGAAGCCAATCTGGCTCGGCTCGGCGAGATTCTCGGCGACCAGGAGCAGCGCGCGGCGCAGCTTCGCCGCCAGGCCCGGGCCGCCGAACGCTATCGCAAGCTGACCGAGCAGATCCGCGGTGTCGAGGCGCAGCTGCTCCACGCGCGCTGGGCCGAGGCCGAACGCGCCGCCGATGCTGCGACCGCCGAAGCCAAAGCCGCGGCCGAGGAAGTGGAGCGCATCCACGAGTCGATCGTCGCGGCCCAGGCCGCGCATGAGCGTGCCACGGCCGAGCTCAACGCGAGCCGGACCGCACTGGGCGAATTGCGCGAGCAGGGCCACGGGCTGGCGCACCAATTGGCGGCGGCCCGGGCGCGGCGCGACACCGTTGTGCGGCGGCTGGCCGAGCTCGAGCGGCTCGAAACCTCGCTTGCCGCCGACATGCAGCGAGAGGAAGCACTCAAGGGCGACGCGGCGCGCGCAATCGCGACCCTCGATGTCGAGCGCGAGGCGATCGCCCGGCGCCTCGAAGATTCGGAGGCCCGGTCGGCGCGGATCGCGTCCGAGCTCAGTACGGCCGAAGCCGCGTCACGCGAAGCCGAGGCTGCGCTCGCCGAGCTTCTGGCACGCCAGGCGGCCATGCGCGCCGAGCGCCGGGTTGCCGACGCGGCGCTGGAAGCCGCCAGGGCACAGCTCACCCGCACCGAGCAAGAGCGGCAGAAGCTCACCGACCAGCTTCGGGCATTGGGCGACGGCGGCGACCAGGTCCGCGCGAAGCAGGAAGCTGAAGCCAAGACCGAAGCCGCGGGGACCGCTCTTGCCGAGGCCGAAGCACGGCGCGTCGAAGCCGAACAGGGACGAGCGGCAGCGGCGGAAGAACGTGACTCGGCGGAAAGCCGCCTCGCGTCGGCGCGAGCCGCTCTGTCGGCGGCGAGGTCCGAGCATGACGCCCTCGCCCGGGCGCTCGAGCATGGCAAAGGCGCAGCGATCGCCAGCCTCAAGGCTGAGTCGGGCTATGAGCGCGCGTTGGCGGCCGCGTTGGGCGAGGATGCCGATGCGACGATCGGCGGAGACTCGCCGCGGCGCTGGCAGGGCAGCGACGTCCTGCCCGGCGATCCGCCCTTGCCCGCGGGCAGCGAATGTCTCGCCGACCATGCCAGTGCTCCGAAGGAGCTGCTGCGCCGGCTGAAGCAGGTCGCGGTGGCCGATGAGGACGGCGGCCAGCCGCTCGCGGTTGGGCAGCGGCTCGTCACATTGGATGGCCGGCTCCGGCGCTGGGACGGGTTCGTTGCGACCGGGGTCGGAGCCGCGGCGGCCGAGCGGCTGGTCCGAGCGAACCGGCTCACGCAATTGGCCGCTGAGCTGCCCGTCGTCGAGAAGGCTGTCGCGACCGCTTCGGCTG
>JAXDPR010000199.1:0-2814 GCA_034668265.1 Sphingomonadales bacterium | reverse complement strand
CGGTCGAGCGTCACATGTCGGTGACGGGCGGCTGAGCCAAGCGTTGACTTGGCCGGATCGAAAATCCAAATCGGCGAGGCGACCCGAGCGGGTATGTTGTAATGGTAGCCTGTCAGCTTCCCAAGCTGTACGCGCGGGTTCGATTCCCGCTACCCGCTCCAAAAATCTTCATGCCGGGGGGCATGATGATTTTTGGAACGCCCGAACGAAGTGAGGGGCGACCGCCTCACCCTACCTCATTCTGATATTCGAACAGGTGGTGGGTCTCATAGAGGCCGGCGTTGAGATACGGGCTGCCTTTCACGAAAGCCTCGGCCTTCGCGAAGTCATCGACCTCGAAGACCATCATCATGCCCGCGCGGCGACCCTCCGCGTCGCGCATCGGACCGACGCTGTGGATCTTGATGAACGGCTGTTGCAGGAAGTCGTTGGTCATCTGCTGCACGTCCTGCGGAACAGGTCCCTCATCCGCTTTCAAGAAGCCTATCCACACGAACTGCATCGGCGCCTCCTGGCTTGTAGTTCGCCAAAGCAACAGTCGGGCACCGGACGCAACCTGAAATCTTGGACAGTTCGGAAACGAAAAGCCGTTTTGGCCGTTGCTTAATATAAGCACGCTCACTATATCTGGTTGCAGATGGAAACCCTTCCTTTCGAAATTGGCGAAACCGCGCACGCGCTGCGCAAGGCGTTCGACCGCGGCGCCGTCGGGCTCGGAATCACGCGCGCCCAATGGAAAGTGCTGTTCAAGCTGACCCGCCGGCCGGGGCTGAGGCAGATCGAGCTTGCCGACATGCTCGACATCGAGCCGATCACTTTGTCGCGGATCGTCGACCGGCTCGAGGAAGCCGGGCTGGTCGAGCGGGCCGCCGATCCTGCCGACCGGCGGGCATGGCGGCTTCACGTCACCGCAAAGGCGCAGCCGCTCGTCGAGAAGCTGCGCGCGGTCGCGGACGAGATGGCGGCGGAGGCGTTTGGCGGCATTGACCCGAAAGACATCGAGACTGCCCGGCACGTCCTTGGCCGGGTGCGTGAAAACCTCTGCACTACACCGATGAACAGGGCTTCGAACTTATGAACAAGATGCAGACCGAGCCGATCGCGCCAGCCGAAGCGGCCGAAGCGCCAAGGCAAGGACGGCTTCGCAATCCCGAAGGTGGCCGCAACTGGACGCGCACGATCCTGTTGCTGATCGTGCCGGCGCTGCTGGTGATCGGCGGCGCCTACATGTGGCTGACCAGCGGCGGCAGCGTCTCGACCGACGATGCCCAGGTCAAGCAGGACATCGTTTCCGTCAGCCCGCAGGTGAACGGGCAGATCGTGCAGACCTTCGTTCGCAACGGCGCCCGGGTGAAGCGCGGCGACTTATTGTTCCGGATCGATCCGCAGCCCTACCGAGTCGCGCTGGAGCAGGCGGAAGCAACGCTTGCCTCGGCGCGGCTGCAGACGCACGTGCTGCAGACCCAGGCGGCGGGCACGGGCGGCGACATCACGGGGTCCGAGGCCAACGTCCAGATCAAGCAGAACGCTTTCGCGCGGCAGCAGGCGCTGCTCAAGCAGGGGTTCACGACGCGCTCCGATTATGACGACGCGTTCAACGAGGTGCGCACCGCGGAAATGCAGCTTGCAGACGCACACGCCCGGGCGGCCAACGCCAGCGCCGCCGTCGCGCCCGGCGAGCAGCCGCAGGTCGCACAAGCGCAGGCGGCCGTCGACAAGGCCAAGCTCGACCTTTCCCGCACCGACGTTCGGGCGCCGATGGACGGCGTCATCGAGAATGCCGACAAGCTCCAGGTCGGGCAGATGGCCGTGCTCGGGATCGGCATGGTGAGCCTCGTCCACAGCACCAGCGCCTGGGTTGAGGCGAACTTCAAGGAGAAGGACGTCGGCCGGATGGTGCCGGGGCAGCGCGCGACGATCCAGGTCGACGCTTATGGCGGGCAGAAGTTCGCGGCGCACGTTCAGAGCATCGGCGCCGGCACGGGCAGCCAATTCTCGCTGCTCCCGGCGCAGAATGCCAACGGCAACTGGGTCAAGGTGACGCAGCGCGTGCCGGTGCGGATCGCGTTCGACGGAACGCCGTCGAAGCCGATGATCGCCGGCCTGTCGGTGACCGCGACCGTGTATTTCGACGATAGCAAGAAGAAGTAGGCCGAGACCCTGAATGGCCGACGACACTCCGGCCCATATCGCCGTCCACCCGCTGCCGACCGGCCAGCGGCTGATCGTCACCGTCGGGGTGATGATGGCGGTCCTCCTGCAGGTGCTCGACACGACCATCGCCAATGTCGCGCTACCGCACATGCAGGCGAGCCTCAGCGCGACGCAGGACACGATCAACTGGGTGCTGACGAGCTATATCGTCTCCTCGGCCATCGCCTTGCCGATCAGCGGCTGGCTCGCCGACAAGGTCGGGAGGAAGCGCCTGCTGCTGATCTCGATCGCCGGTTTCACCATTTCCTCGGTGCTGTGTGCGACCGCGACCTCGCTGGGCGAGATGGTGTTGTTCCGCGCGCTGCAAGGGGTCAGCGGTGCGTTCATCGTCCCGCTCGCCCAGGCGACCCTGTTCGACATCAACCCGCGCGAGAAGCACGGCCAGGCAATGGCCTTGTTCGGCGGCGGCGTGATGATCGGGCCGATCCTGGGGCCGGTGCTGGGCGGCTGGCTGACCGACAATTATAACTGGCGCTGGGTATTTCTGGTCAATCTGCCGGTCGGCATCCTGTGCTGGCTGCTGATGGCACGCTTCATGCCCAAGACGGAGACTCACCAGCGCCGGTTCGACATGTTCGGGTTCGCGCTGCTGGGGCTGGC
>JAXDPR010000198.1:0-4403 GCA_034668265.1 Sphingomonadales bacterium | reverse complement strand
CGCGGTCGCTTCGGCGACGACGCAGATCACCGGCGCAAGCGTCTCCGGAGTCATGGTCCACATGCGCCGCGGCGGAGTCGACCTGAAGATGGGCGGGGTGATGATCGTCGGCGGGCTCGCCGGCTCGTTCGTGGGCGCGGGACTGTTCCGCCTGCTTCAGTCGACCGGACAGATCGATGTCGTGATCGGCTCGCTCTACGTCCTGATCCTCGGCTGGATCGGAATCCTGATGCTGGTCGATAGCCTGAAGTCCCTCGGTTACCTAAGCGTCGCCCAGTCCGACGCCCCGCGGCCGCGCCACAACCGCTGGGTCGCCTCGCTGCCCTATCGCTGGCGCTTCCACGCCTCGGGCATCTACATCTCCCCGATCGCACCGCTCGCCCTGGGCTTTGCGGCCGGAATCATGACCGTATTCCTCGGCATCGGCGGCGGCTTCATCCTCATTCCGGCGATGATCTATGTGCTGGGAATGCCGGCGAGGGTCGTGATCGGCACCAGCCTCGTGATGATCCTCGCGGTCAGTGCCGCAACGACGATGGTCCATGCGCTGACCACCCGCGCGGTCGACATCGTGCTTGCCGCCTTGCTCCTCGCCGGCGGAGTCATCGGGGCGCAATATGGCGCCCTCCTGACGCTGCGGATCAAGCCCGACCTGCTGCGACTCGCGCTCGGCGTCATCATCCTTCTCGTCGCCCTGCGGATGCTGCTCGGGCTCGCCTGGCACCCCGACGAAATCTTCTCGATCGAGTATCTGTGACGTCGCGCCTTGCCTGCCTGCTTCTTGCATTGATCGCGCCAGTGCTGGTCGCGGCCGACAAGCCGGTCCTGGTACCCGACATTTCCGCGCGCCAGGTGCAGATCCGCTACAGCTTCAACGGCGCGCAGCTGCTGCTGTTCGGCGCGGTCGTCTACCCCGGCGGCCGCCCGCCCGACCACCAGGTCGACATCGCGGTCGTCCTGCGCGGGCCGGTCCAGCCGATCCTGGTGCGCGAGAAGGAGAAGATCGCAGGGATCTGGATGAATGCGGATTCGAACCGCTTCCGCTCAGCTCCCTCCTATTACGCAGTCGCCTCGTCGCGGCCGATCGGCGACCTCATGGATGAACGGACGGCCGCCATCTATGAGCTCGGCCTGCACAATCTCCAGCTGTCGCCTGGCGGCGGCGCGCTGCCCGAAAAGGAACGGCGCTTCGAGGCCGGGCTGCTCGACTTGAGGAGGCGGCAAAACCTCTATTCGGAAAGCCCGCACGGGGTCGAGATCAACGGCGGCGTACTCTACCGGGCGGTCATCACGATCCCGAGCCAGGTGCCGGTCGGCACCTATACCGCCGAGACGTTCCTGATCGACCGGCACAAGGTGATCGCCGCGGCGACGCGCGACATCCAGATCAACAAGTCGGGCTTCGAACGCTACGTGGCGCTTGCCGCGCGCCGGCACCGCCTCCTCTACGGCCTCGCCTGCGTCTTCCTGTCGCTGGGGCTCGGCTGGGCCGCGGCCGCGGCCTTCCGCCGCCGTTTCTAAACGGCCAGATTCTAAGCCAATTTTAACCGCTCTTGCTTATCCCATGTTCAAACCGGGCATCGGGAGTGAGCGAACCTTATGGACGACAGGCCGAACCTGCGCGAATTCCTCAATGAAGTCAGTAGCTTCCAAGAGGATGAAGCGCCCGCGGCGCCGGCCAAGCCGGCTGGCCCCGCCCCGAGCGCGATCGGAACGGTGGTCGAGATCGCCGGCTCCGGATCACAAATCCGCATGGACGCGGCAATCGTGGCTGCCATGCAGTCGCACGCCGACCCCTCAGTCGCCATGTCCGGCCAGGTCGGCAGCCAGATCAAGACCGTGGTCGGCAGCAGCTGGCTCATCGCCAACGTCCGCACGCTGAAAGCGGGCGAGCCGGGCGAACTGATCGCCCACGTCGACTTCCTCGGCGAAGGCACCCGCGATTCCGCCGGCCGGATGACCAACTTCCGCCGCGGCGTTACCCGCTACCCGATTCCCGGCGCCGAAGTGCTCCCCGTCTCCACCGAGGACATGCGCTCGATCTTCGCCGCCAGCGACGAGCCGCATATCGAAATCGGCACCGTCTACCCGACCGACGACATCCGCGGCGCGCTCTATGTCGACCCGATGCTCGGCAAGCATTTCGCGGTGCTGGGATCGACCGGTACCGGTAAGTCGACCGCGGTTTCGCTGATTCTCCACCGAATCTCGGACCTGAGTCCCGAGGGTCATATCGTGATGATCGACCCGCACGGCGAATATTCCGCCGCGTTCAAGGGCTGCGGCGAGCTGTTCAACGTCGACAATCTGCAGCTGCCTTATTGGCTGATGAACTTCGAGGAGCATTGCGAAGTCCTGCTGACGACGCACGATTCGGAACGGCAGCGCGATGCCGACATCCTCGCCAAGTGCCTGCTCGCCGCCCGCACCAAGGGCAAGGACATGAGCCAATACGGCAGGGTCACGGTCGACAGCCCGATCCCCTACCTCCTGACCGACCTCAACACGATTATCGTCAACGAGATGGGCAAGCTCGACCGCGCCGGGGACACCGTGCCGTTCCAGCGCCTCAAGACCAAGCTCGAGGAGCTTCGCGCCGATCCGCGCTATACCTTCATGTTCTCCGGAATGATGGTGTCGGATACGATGGGCGGCTTCCTCGCCAAGCTCTTCCGGCTGCCGAGCCAGGGCCGCCCGATCTCGATCGTCGACGTCTCCGGCGTCCCCTCCGAAATCACGTCGGTGGTCGTCTCGGTGCTTGCGCGGATGGTGTTCGACTATTCGATCTGGTCACGGACCGAGGCGCAGCGCCCGCTACTCCTGGTCTGCGAGGAGGCGCACCGTTACGTCCCCAAGGACGAGAATTCCGAGACCGGCCAGGCCGTGCGCAAGATTCTAGAGCGCATCGCCAAGGAAGGCCGCAAGTACGGCGTGTCGCTCGGCCTGATCACGCAGCGTCCGTCGGACCTTGCCGAGGGCGTGCTGTCGCAGTGCGGCACGATCATCTCGATGCGTTTGAACAACGACCGCGACCAGGCCTGCGTCCGGGCAGCGATGCCGGAGGGCGCCCGCGGTTTCCTCGACGCGATCCCGGCGCTCCGCAACCGCGAATGCATCGTCTGCGGCGAAGGCGTCGCGATCCCGATCCGCGTCCGCTTCGACGACCTCGAGCCTGAAAAACGCCCGGCTTCGTCCGACCCGAGCTTCGCCCGGCTGTGGCGCGAAAGCGGCGATGAGGCGGGCATCATTTCTCGCACGATCAAGCGCTGGCGCGGCCACGGCCGCTGAGCCGGCGAGCCTGCGACTGACGGTCTAGACCCCCCTCGCGCGTCCGCACCCGGCTGTGGTACGCGACTCGCGGCAAGTTCTTGGGGGGATTCCATGGCAAGTGCGCGGCGTATTCTGAAGTCGGTTGTGCTGTCCGTCATAAGCTGTGCGGGGGCCATTGCGATCGCCCAACAGGCGCCGATCGTTCAACCGGGGGCGCCCGGTCAGCCGGCGACCACGCTCACCCCGCAGCAGGCGATCCAGATCGCCGACACGCGCTTCTCGCCCGACGACGCTCGTTTCATGCAGGACATGATCGTTCACCACCGGCAGGCGGTCGAAATGTCGGCGCTGGTCAGGGACCGCACCAATCGGCAGGCCCTGGTCGATGCCGCCCGGCGGATCGACGCCTCGCAAGCCGACGAGATCAACTTCATGCGCAAATGGCTTCGCGACCGCGGCCAAAGCGCCCCCAATCCGACAGCGATGCACGACATGGCCGGCATGCGTGCGACGCCGGCGATGGCGCCGACGTCGGGCCTGAACGGCAATTATTCGGCGATGGGGATGGCAACTCCCCAACAGATGGCGGAGCTCGCCGCAGCGAAGGGCCCGGCCTTCGACCGGCTGTTTCTTGAGCGGATGATCACCCACCACGAAGGCGCGGTCAGCATGGCCCAGGCTCTGCTCAAGCGCGGCGGCTCGGCGGCCGATCCGGTCATGTTCGAGTTCGTCAACGACGTGATCAATGAGCAAAAGGCCGAGATTGGCCGAATGACCGGCCTTCTTGTCGGCCTCATCGACGACCCGCGCTCAGGCCTCAAGCCCGGCTTCCGCGATGCCGGCCAGGCAATTAGCAACATGCGCGTGGTCGCTTCGCTGCCCAAGCCTACCGGATTCTTCGATCCGAAGAATCCCGCCGGGTTGCCGATTCCCAAGCCGGTCGATCCCAAGAAGCCGGCTCCGGCGAAGAAGCCGGGGAGTGACGACAATGAGCGCTTCCCGCTGCTGAGCTTCGCCAACACCGACATGGCCTTTTCGGGCGACCTGCTTGCCGTCGGCAATTATCACGGCTTCAACCTTTACCACCTCGCCGCCGACGGCACCCCGCAGTTGGTAAGCTCGGTCATTTGCCC
>JAXDPR010000197.1:0-18142 GCA_034668265.1 Sphingomonadales bacterium | reverse complement strand
CCTCGAGGGAGAGAGAGGGAGAGGGGGCGTTCCGCAGCCCCGCAATCTCCTCCTCCTGGGCCCGCTTCCGCTCCGCCCGATGCCTCCCCAGCGCCTCAACCCACGCCGCAGCAAAGTCGAAGTGCGTCTTCCGCCGAGCATAAGCCGTCGTATGGTCGATCCCCGCATCCTACGCCGCCGCCCGAGCCTCCCCGGTTCGCTCCAGCGCGCGGATGAAGGGAATCGTCCAGCGCGGCGCCCTTTTCCCCCTTTCCTCTCGAGGGAGAGGGCCGGGGAGAGTGGGCATGTTCTGGCTCATGGACACCATTCTCCTGCCGATTCGCAGGATGTGCTAACCTATATGGTTAACTGTAGGAAAGTAGACTCTGGGACCTAACCTTTGTCGGGGAATCGAGCATGCGATGATCCCTCACTAATATCGCTATCGGTTGACCGACTCGCCTGGCTGAGAGCAGTGCGGGCCGGGCCGCCTGTCGGTAGCGCACCAGCATTCTCCACGGCCGAGCATTGCGTCTTGGTATGCGTGTCTCCGAACCATCAGACCAGGAGAATGATGATGGCCGAAACGACATCGCCCAGCGGTGGTGCGGACACTCTAACGCCGACGCAGCGCCGTCCGACTCCGCCGCAGGATGCTGTAGAGCAAAAGACGATCATCTTGGCCGAACCGGCCGGTGATGCGTCGATCTGTCCGTTCCAGTTCCACGCCAGCGACGAGGAGCTGGCCAACCTTAAACGACGCATCAAAGAAACCAGATGGCCCGAACGGGAGCTCGTTGATGACGGCACCCAAGGCGTTCAGCTGGCACTGATGCAAAAGCTCGCCGACTATTGGGCGAATGATTACGATTGGCGGCGCTGCGAAGCGCAGCTGAACGCACTGCCGAACTTCATTACCGAGATCGACGGTCTGGACGTGCATTTCATCCATGTCCGCTCGAAGCATGAAGATGCACTGCCGGTCATCGTAACGCATGGCTGGCCGGGCTCGCCGATCGAGCAGCTGAAGATCATCGATCCGCTGACCAACCCCACGGCTCACGGCGGCAGCGCGTCGGACGCATTCCACG
Organism: Sphingomonadales bacterium; assembly: GCA_034668265.1. Taxonomy (GTDB): domain Bacteria; phylum Pseudomonadota; class Alphaproteobacteria; order Sphingomonadales; family Sphingomonadaceae; genus Sphingomicrobium. The sequence goes on along the minus strand of JAXDPR010000197.1, from coordinate 17,072 downwards.
TGGTGATCCCGTCGGGGGCCGGCTACGGCTTCTCAGGCAAGCCCACCGCGCCCGGTTGGGACCCGGCGCGCATGGCGCGAGCCTGGACCGTGCTGATGAAGCGCCTCGGGTACAGCCGATTCACCGCACAGGGCGGCGATTGGGGTGCGTTCGTCACGAACGCCATGGCACAACAGGCGCCTCCGGAGTTGATCGGCATCCATGTGAACTTACCGGGCACCATGCCTGATGACGTTAACAAGGCGCTTCAGTCCGGCGGGCCGGCGCCGGCAGGTCTGTCGGCCGAGGAGCAGCGCGCATACGATCAGCTCGCGTTCGCCTTCCAGCACCTGCCAACGCAGTTCATGATGATCGCACATCCGCAAACCCTGTATGGATTGGCGGACTCACCGGTCGCCCTTGCCGCGTGGATGATCGACCACGACGTGGCGAGCTACGGGCACATCGCCAAACTTTTCGTCGACGGGGAGCCCTACGGCGACCTGACGCGGGACGACATCCTCGACAACATCACTTTGTCCTGGTTGACGAACACCGGAGTGTCTGCGGCGCGGCTCTACACGGAATTCAAGGGCGGCTTTTTCCACGATCTGAGCATCTCCGTTCCGGCCGCCGTCAGCGTTTTCCCTGAGGAGATCTACCAAGCTCCGCGGAGTTGGACGGAGCGCGCCTACCGCAATCTCCTCCATTTCAATGCCCTCCCCAAAGGCGGCCACTTTGCTGCCTGGGAACAGCCGCAACTTTTCTCGGAAGAGGTGCGTGCCGGCTTCAGGTCGCTGCGTTAGTTCTTGATCGGGTGTGACGGCACCTCAGGGTGCCGTCCTGCCCGCAACGGGGGGCGGTGATGAGCGATGATCTCGACGAGCGCGCGTCCAATCGGCTGGCTGCGGAAACATTCATGCCGATCATGGTGGAGGCGTTCCATGACGGCTTGCACGAGGTTGCGAGCCTCTCACGCTGGCTTCTGGCGACGCTGGTGGTCATCAATGGCGCGGGGGTAATAACCGCGCTCCCTCTCAACATGGCCTCAGAGGCGAAACTAGGCGGAGCTCTGGCGTTCCTTCTTGGCATCCTGGCCGCGTTAGGCGCCGGGCTATGGTCGCTGTACGCCTTCAAGCGCGTAAGCATCATGGCGAATACAATGATGGGTTACTGGTTGACGGTTGCCGGGGACGGTCGGCGCCTGGCGGCTCTAGAGGCAACCATGAAAAGTCATATGGATCAGGCCATTGGCTCGCGTGCGACACACCTCTTCGTATTCGCGAGCGTGGCGGCATTCCTCGCAGGTTGCGCTTTCACAGGTTGGGGACTCCTATCCTGAGGGGGCCTGCAATGAAGGGCGTCATGGCTGTGGAGTTCAACCTTGCCGTGCGTAGCGAATGAGCTGCCCAAGCCCCAAAACGACGGCGGGAAGTCCAATGCAAATGGCGAGCGGCACGGCACCTCGCGGATCAGTCCTCGATGCAAAATAGAAGAAGGCCGCCGCGACCATCGTGCCCGTCACCCACTGAAGGAATATGCCTTGCGCAACGGATTGGGAACTGACGGGCGCGGCAGCAGGCATCTGAATTTGTTTTCCGCTACCGCTTTGCGGCACGGCCTCCACCAACCGGAACCAGCTTCGGGCACTGATTTTCAATGTCCCGTTCGAAGGCCTGCCGAAATGCAGTTTCACCGTGGGCACGAAGAAGAAGATGCGGCTCGGCTCCGCTTCGATCTCGCTCCACGGAATCCGGAGCGGCTTCTGGAACAGCCCGAAGATGCGCCAGATGCCAACTCCGAGGCCGGATGGATAGGCGCGCAACGTCAGGCAACTATTAAGCTGGACGCCGATCCCCATCGAACCGGACTGGCCGCGCAATTTCAACAACGGCTCTTCGTTGCCGTCGTCAGGATACCACTGTTGCAGGCTGAACCAGCCGGACATGAAGCCGAGCATCGTCGTTGCGAGCAGCCACATCCCGACAAAGAAGAAAGGGAAGGCATACGGGAACCAGTTGAGGATGACCTCGTCGCTCACAGCCGATCGATAGCAAAGAAAAAGGGCCGCCCCAACGGGACGGCCCTTCCTTGTTCCTGAACCGAAGTTCGGCCGGTTACCCCAGCATTTCCTGCTCGAGCTTCTTCGCCATTTCCTCGATGTTCTCCGGCGGCCAGCCAGGAATATCCATCCCCAGCCTCAGCCCCATCGACGCCAGCACTTCCTTGATCTCGTTCAAGGATTTGCGGCCGAAGTTCGGTGTCCGCAGCATCTCCGCCTCGGTCTTCTGCACGAGGTCGCCGATGTAGATGATATTGTCGTTCTTCAGGCAATTGGCGCTGCGCACCGACAGCTCCAGCTCGTCGACCTTCTTGAGCAGGTAGCGGTTGAGCTGGTTGGTGTCGGTCGGAGTCTCGGCCGCCATCGGCATTGCCGCCTGGCCGATCATCGGCGATGGCATCCTGACCTGGCTGTCGTCGAAGTGGACGAACAGCTGCAGCTGGTCCTGGAGGATCCGCGCGGCATAGCCGAGCGCGTCTTCCGGGGTGACCGTGCCGTCGGTCTCGAGGGTCAGCGTCAGCTTGTCATAGTCGAGCTCCTGCCCGACGCGGGTGTTCTCGACCTTGTAGGCGACCTGGCGGACGGGCGAGTAGAGCGCGTCGACCGGGATCAGGCCGATCGGCGCGTCGGCCGGGCGGTTGGCGACCGCCGGGACGTAGCCCTTGCCGATGTCGACGGTCAGCTCGACATTCAGCGTCGCGCCCTCGTCGAGGTGGCAGATGAGAAGGTCGGGGTTGGTGACCTCGATGTCGCCGCTGGTCGTGATCATCCCCGCGGTGACGTCCACGGGGCCGGTGGCGCTGAGGTGAAGCCTTTTGGGCCCCTCGCCTTCCATCTTGAGCGCGATCTGCTTGACGTTGAGCACGATGTCGGTGACGTCCTCACGGACACCCGCGAGCGACGAGAATTCATGCAGCACGCCGTCGATCTTGATCGAGGTGACGGCGGCGCCCTGGAGCGAGGACAGGAGCACCCGGCGAAGCGAATTGCCGAGCGTCATTCCGAAGCCGCGCTCAAGCGGCTCGGCGACGAACACCGCGCGGTTGCGGCCCTCGCCTCCGCCAGCCTTCTTCTCGAGCGCGCTCGGCTTCTTCAGTTCCTGCCAGTTCTTTGCGTTGACGGCCATGTTCATCCCTTGGCAGTTGGGGACCGAAGTCCCTGATTTCAATTCCGTTTCGTCATCCCCATGCAAGTGGGGACCGAGCAATCCTTAGACTCGGCGCCTCTTCGAAGGCCGCACCCCGTTGTGCGGGATCGGGGTCACGTCGCGGATGCTAGTGATCGTAAAGCCGACCGCCTGCAGGGCGCGGAGCGCGCTCTCGCGGCCCGATCCGGGGCCCTTGACCTCGACCTCGAGCGTGCGAACGCCGTGGTCCGCGGCCTTGCGCCCGGCGTCCTCGGCCGCGACCTGCGCGGCATAAGGCGTCGACTTGCGGCTGCCCTTGAAGCCCATCATCCCCGCCGAGCTCCAGGCAATCGCATTGCCCTGCGCGTCGGTGATGGTGATCATGGTGTTGTTGAAGCTGGCGTTCACGTGGGCGACGCCGGCTGAAATGTTCTTGCGCTCCCTCTTGCGGACGCGCTGCGGTGCCTGGGCCATGTACTTGCTATCCTGTCCCTAAATCCAGATCCGCTCATGCTGAGTAGGCATTGAGCGACGTCGAAATGCCGTATCGAAGCAGCCTACTTCTTCTTGCCCGCGATTGGCCTGGCCTTGCCCTTGCGGGTGCGCGCGTTGGTGTGCGTGCGCTGGCCGCGGACCGGCAGCCCCCGGCGATGGCGAAGCCCGCGGTAGCAGGCGAGGTCCATCAGCCGCTTGATGTTCATCGCGGTATCGCGGCGCAGGTCGCCCTCGACCGTGAAGTCCTTGTCGATCGCCTCGCGGATGTGCAGCACTTCCTGGTCGGTGAGGTCCTGGACGCGCTTCTCGGGCGCAATGCCGAGCTGCTGGGTGATCTTCTGGGCCGTTGTGCGGCCGATACCGTGGATGTAGGTCAGCGCGATTTCGACGCGCTTGTTGGTGGGGATGTTGACCCCGGCGATACGAGCCATTCTCTACCCTTCTTCAAGCTCCACGGAGCGCCAACCGCCCCATCTCGTCGCTAGAAAGTCCCGGGTTCCTAAACGAAAAACCGACGCGCGCACGAGTGCGCCGCCGGGCAACCGGTGGATCGGGATGAGCACGAGATAGGTTTCGCTTGCGTCCAAGTCAAGATCGCGGCGTTGAGGGAAAAGCATGCAGGAAAAGCGCATCCACCAGCTGTTCCAGCTCAGCGTGGCGCTGAAGGGCTTGCACGCGATCATCGAGATCGTCGGCGGAATCGCGCTCGCCTTCTTCAACACCGACGCGATCATCCGCTGGCTCTACCAGGCCGGCGAAGGGAAGCCCGACTGGGTCGAGGAGGGCCTGACCAAGTTCGCCAATGCGTTCACTGGCCAAGAGCACGATTATTATGTCTTCTTCCTGGTCAGCCACGGGCTTGTGAACATGGGCCTCGTCATCGGACTCCTGCGCGAGAAACTGTGGGCCTATCCGGCGACGCTTGGCGTGCTCACCCTGTTCATCGCCTATCAGCTCTTCCGGTTCACTCACGTGCATGATCCGGGACTGATCGTTTTCAGCGTCCTCGACGCGATCGTGATGGCCCTGGCGTGGCACGAATATCAGCTGGTCAAGCGTCACCTTCCCACCCACTGATTTGCCCGATAGAGGCCGTGCGCAATGCAGCGCCTCACCCTCGCCGGCGGCATCCCCGAAACCTTGAAGGGGAGCATCGTCGCGCTCGGCAATTTCGACGGTTTCCACCTCGGCCACCAGGCCGTCGTCGGGCGCGCGATCCAGCGGGCGTTCCACGAGCGGCGGCCGGTGATCGTTGCGACCTTCGACCCCCACCCGGTGCACTTTTTCAAGCCCGACCTGCCGCCGTTCCGGCTGACAACGCTCGACCAGCGCGAGGCCATGTTCGCGCATGCCGGAGCCGACGCGATGCTGGTGTTCGAGTTCAATCGTGAGCTGGCGTCGATGGAAGCGGCGGAGTTCGTGTCCGAAGTGCTCAAGGAGCGGATCGGCGCGGCGGGGGTGATCACCGGCGACGATTTCACCTTCGGTAAGGGCCGCACCGGCGACGTTGCGCTGCTCGCAAAGCTCGGGGCGGAGCATGGCATCGCCGCCGAGGCGGTGCCGCAGGTCCTGCTGAACGGCGAGCGCATCTCCTCGGGCCGGATCCGCGAGGCGCTGGTGGCCGGCGACAGCGCCACCGCGACGCACATGCTCAGCCGCGACTATGCGATCGAGGGCGTGATCCAGGACGGCGACCGGCGCGGCCGCGAGCTCGGCTATCCGACCGCCAACATGGTCCTCGGCGACTATCAGCGGCCGCGCTACGGCATCTATGCCGTGCGGGTGACGCTCGACGACGGCACCGAGCATCCCGGCGTCGCCAGCCTCGGTGTCCGCCCGACCTTCGATCCGCCACAGGAGCTGCTCGAGACGCATTTGCTCGACTTCGACGCCGACCTCTACGGGCGGAAGATCGAGGTCGCGCTCCACGCTTTCATCCGCGACGAGAAGAAGTTCGATGACATCGGCGCCCTCGTTACCCATATGAAGAGGGACGAGGCGCAGGCGCGTCATCTGCTCGCCCTCGATTAATTCCTCGCATTTGCAATCCGATGAGTGACCGCTAGAGCCCGCGCGACATGGCCGACGCCCCCGACACGACGAAAATAGACTACCGCTCGACCGTCTTCCTGCCGCGCACCGACTTTCCGATGAAGGCCGGGCTGCCGCAGAAGGAGCCGGGCATCGCGGCGCGCTGGGAATCCGAGGGCCTCTACAAGCAGATCCGCCGCGCGCGCGACGGCCGCGAGAAGTTCATCTTCCACGACGGTCCGCCCTACGCCAACGGCGACATCCATATCGGCCACGCGCTCAACCACACGCTCAAGGACATGGTCGTCAGGACGCAGACCCTGCTGGGCAAGGACGCGCCCTACGTGCCCGGCTGGGACTGCCACGGCCTGCCGATCGAGTGGAAGGTCGAGGAGCAGTATCGCAAGAAGAAGCTCAACAAGGACGAGGTGCCGGTCAGGGAGTTCCGGGCCGAGTGCCGCGCCTATGCCCAGCACTGGGTCGACGTTCAGCGCGAGCAGCTCAAGCGCCTCGGCATCAGTGCCGACTGGGACAAGCCCTATTTGACCATGGCCAGGGGCGCGGAGGCGACCATCGTCTCCGAGCTATTCAAGGTCGCCGAGACCGGCCAGCTCTACCGCGGCGCCAAGCCGGTGATGTGGTCCCCGGTCGAGAAGACCGCGCTGGCCGAGGCCGAGATCGAATATGAGGACATCGTCTCGACCCAAATCGATGTCGGTTTCGAGATCGTCGAGAGCCCGATCGAGGAACTTCGGGGCGCTTATGCAGTGATCTGGACGACCACGCCGTGGACGATCCCGGTCAACCGGGCAATCGCGTACGGGCCGGAGGTTGAGTACGTAGCGCTTCGGGTATCAAGCGTCACGTTTGAAGGGCCAGCAATTCGACCGTTCCCTGCGGTAATCCTGTTGGCAGAGCCGCTAACTCAAGCTTTTTGGGCTCGCGCTCAAGCGCACGGTCACGACGCGATCTGGCGTGGCAAAGGATCCGAGCTCGCCGGCACCATCGCACGCCACCCGATGCACAAGCTCGGCGGCTTCTTTGCCGAGCCGCGGCCGCTGCTACCGGGCGATCACGTCACGACCGACCAGGGTACCGGCCTCGTCCACATGGCGCCCGACCACGGCGAGGAGGATTTCCTCGTCTGCAAGGCGCACGGCATCGATCCAGTATTCGCAGTCGACGATGCTGGATTTTACCGGGACGATTGGCTGTGGCTCGGCGGCGCAGATGACCGCAGAGCCAGCGTCATCAACAACAAGTTCAACGCAGCGCCTGATCAGAATGGACCTGGCGGCCCGATCTGCTCGGACCTCCAGGAGGCCGGCGCGCTGCTAGCTGGCAGTAACGATTTCAGGCACAGCTACCCGCATAGCTGGCGCTCCAAGGCCAAGGTCATCTACCGCTGCACGCCGCAATGGTTCGTGGCGATGGACAAGCCGCTGGCCCATCTCTCGCCGCTGACCCGCGCCGAACAGCGCTGGGAGAGCGAGGGCGGCGGTGCCAACGAGACGCTGGACGATCAACGGCCGACGCTGCGCCAGCTCGCGATGAACGCTATCGCGGCCACGCGCTTCGTCCCCGAAAAGGGCCGCAACCGCCTGGGATCGATGGTCGAGCAGCGCCCCGACTGGGTGCTCAGCCGCCAGCGCGCTTGGGGCGTGCCGATCGCCGTCTTCGTCGACCGAAAATCGGGCGAGCTGCTGGTCGACCGCGACGTGAACCAGCGGATTGTCGACGCGGTGCGGCAACAGGGCGTGGACGCCTGGGACGCTGCCAATGCAGCCGTCTTCCTCGGCGACCGCAATCCCGACGATTACGAGATGGTCACCGACATTCTCGACGTCTGGTTCGACAGCGGCTGCACCCACGTCTTCACGCTGGAAAGCGGGCACTGGCCCGAGGAGCGCTGGCCGGCGGACATCTATGTCGAAGGCTCCGACCAGCATCGCGGCTGGTTCCAGTCGTCATTGCTCGAAAGCTGCGGGACGCGCGGGCGCGCGCCCTACAATGCGGTCCTGACCCACGGCTTCACCATGGACTCCAAGGGCATGAAAATGTCCAAGAGCCTGGGCAACACCGTCAACCCGCTCGACCTGATGAAGGAATATGGCGCGGACATCCTGCGGCTGTGGGCGCTGTCGGTCGATTTCACCGAGGACCACCGCATCGGCAAGGAGATCCTCGCCGGCGTCGCCGACCAGTATCGCAAGCTCCGGAACAGCCTCCGCTACCTGCTCGGCGCGCTCGACGGGTTCAGCGACGAAGAACGGCTCGACGACGTTGCGGCCTATCCCGAGCTTGACTGCTACATGCTGCACCTGACCGCGGCGCTCGACCAGAAGCTGAGGAACGCGGTCGATGACTTCGACTTCAACACTTACGTCCGCGCACTAAGCGACTTCTGCAACGAGGATTTGTCCGCCTTCTATTTCGATATCCGCAAGGACAGCCTCTATTGCGACGCGCCTTCGTCGCAAAAGCGGCGCGCCTACCGGACAATGCTCGACACCCTGTTCCACGCGCTGGTGCGCTGGCTCAGCCCGGTGCTGGTATTCACCAGCGAGGAAGTGTGGGCCACGCGCTATCCTGACGCGGGCTCAGTGCATTTGCTCGAATGGCCGGTGATCCCGCCGGTCGAGGCCGACGAAGCGCGCTGGGCCGCGCTGCGCGCACTTCGTACCCAGGTCACTGAGGCGATTGAGCCGCTCCGCCGCGACAAGGTCGTGGGGTCGAGCCTTGAGGCCGAGGTCTGGGTGCCGAGCGACGAGGACCCGGCGCTGCTCGAGGAGCTGTTCATCACCTCGACAGTCCACAAGGGCGAATGGAAGGTCGTGAAGACCGACAACCGCAAATGCGCGCGCTGCTGGCGGCATCGGCCCGACGTCGACTCCGACACCCAGCTCGACGACCGGTGCAATGAGGTGGTCAATGGGTAAGGCGGGTATCGGCTATTTCGTCGCGCTCGCCGTGTTCGGGCTCGACCAGCTGGTGAAGTGGATCGTCACTGGTCCGCTCGGCATCAATCATGTCGGCGACCAGCTCTATTTGCTGCCCTTCTTCCAGTTCACCTACACGCAGAACGTCGGCATCTCGCTCGGCCTCTTGAACGCCACCACCGAGGTCGGGCGCTGGATGCTTGTGGCCCTGACCTCGGCAATCGCGCTCGGCGTCGCATTCTGGATCGGCCGCGAGAAGAACCGCGCCGACCAGCTTGCGCTGGGCATGGTGCTGGGCGGGGCGCTCGGCAATATCCTCGACCGCACGCTCCACGGCTATGTGGTCGATTTCGCCGACTTGCATCTTGGTGCTTGGCGCCCTTTCCTGATATTTAACGTCGGGGATGCGGCGATTAGCATTGGCGTCGTGATCCTGTTGCTGCGCGCGTTCGTGAGCCGTAAGGATCAGGCAAAGGGCAGTGGCCCTGAGGAGAGAACCGAACATGCGTAAAGCCTATTCCGCTCTGGCGCTGACAGCGGCACTGGCCACCAGCGCCTGCGGCCTGGGGAGCAGGCCCAAAGCCCCCGACGAATTCGCGGTGGCGCGCAATGCCCCGCTGATCATCCCGCCCGATTTCAGCCTGACGCCGCCGGTGGCGGGCACCGGCGGAATGACTCCCTCCGACGCCCAGCAGCAGGCGATCGACGCTTTGTTCGGCGGTCCGGCGCCGCGGACCCCTGGCGAGACCAGCCTGCTCGACGCGGCCGGCCGCAACGATGCCCAGATCGGCATTCGCAGCCAGGTGTGGGACCCGAACACGCGGCTGGTCGACAAGGGCCCGACGACGGTCCAGATCCTCACCGCCGCAAACACCCAGACCAACGTCGCTTCGGCCCAGCCCGGCCAATAAGGAGCAAGAGCCGCAGAATGGCCGAATCCACCGTCCCCGCCCGCCTCGTCGAGATCGAATCCATGCTCGACCGTTCGCGCCGCCGCTTCGAGGAAGGCACGAAGCTGGTCGAGGAAGCACACAAGCTGCTGGCCGACGTCCAGCAGGCGATCCTCGGCTCGCCCCGCAGCCTCTCGCCCGAAGATAGCGAGGAAGCCGCGTCCAAGCTGCTTGCAAGCCTCAAGGCGACCGGCAGCGAAATGCCCGAAACCCTGTGCGGCGGCCGCCTTTCGGTCGACCAGGTCCAGCGGCTGATCCGCATCGACGGTCATCCGATCGGAATCACCGAGATGGAATATCGGGTGCTCGAGCTGCTCGCCTTCGCGCGCAACAATGTCGTCACCCGCGCGATGCTGCTGAAGCATCTCTACCGCCGCGCCGACGACCAGCCGCAGCCCAAGATCATCGACGTGTTCATTTCGAAGCTCCGCAAGAAGCTCCGCAATGCGAGCGGCGGGGCGGAGTTCATCGAGACGATCCCGCAGCGCGGCTGGATCCTTCGCGACATCGACGAAAAGAGCGGAGCTTAAGCCTTTATTAGCTTTGTCGGGCTTAGCCCCGGCACATGCTCAACCTCATCCCGCAGCATGAGCCCGAGGCGCGGCCGGACTATGCCGAAGCCGTGTCGCGGCTGGCGAGCGTTCGCCATGCGCTGCGGCTGGTCGACAGTTTCGCCGGTGGTCCCGCCGACGATCTCGATGTCGACGAGGAGCTGGCCGCGGCCTGGCCGAATGCGGGCGAGGCGCGCCATCGCTGCTTCGACCGCCGCTCGGCGCGGCTCGTGGGCACGGCCGCGACCGGGATCGAAGCCCTGCTCAGCCAGCGCCAGAAGAACCGCGAGCCGCACCGCGCCGCGAGCGAGACGTTGGTGAACGAGATCCGCCGCGAGCTTCGCGAGGTCGCCGGGATCGTCCTCGCCTAAGCGGGGCCAAGCACTTTCGGCGTCGCCGGGTCGGCGCCCCATTCGCTCCAGCTTCCATCGTACAGCCGGGTGTTGTCGTTGCCGATCAGGTGCGCGGCGAAGATCAGGCTGTTGGCGGTGACGCCCGAGCCGCAGCTGGCCACGAAGGGCTTCGTCGGATCGATCCCCGCGTCGGCAAACAAGCGGCGCAGGTCCTCGACCGGCTTGAACGTCCCGTCCTCGCGGTAGAGCGAGCCGAACGGCAGGTTCCTCGCTCCCGGGGCATGGCCGGCGGCGACGCCGGCGCGCGGATCGGGCTCGCTGCCTTCGAAACGCGGGCGACCGCGAGCGTCGACCCAGGGCAAGCCGGTGCCGGCCAGCAGCTGCTCCTTGGTGACGACCTCGCCGCGCTCGGCCGCGTGAAACGTCGCCTGGCGAGACGCCGGTTCGCCGCTCTCGGTCGGGCGGCCCTCGGCGAGCCATTTCTGGAATCCGCCGTCGAGGATCGCGACTTCCCTCGCGCCATAATGCCGCAGCATGAACCAGCCGCGCGCCGCGGTTCGGATCGGGCTATTGTCATAGACGACGATGTGGTCGTCGCGGCCAACTCCGAGCTGCTCAAATGCGGTCCCGAACTCTGCGGCGCCCGGCAGCATGTGCGGTGCCGGATTCGACCGGTCGCTGAGCTCGTCGATGTCGAGAAAGCGCGCGCCGGGTATGTGGGCGGCGAGAAACTCGTCGTGGCCGCTGCGGCCCGAAGACGGCATGAACCACGTCGAATCCACGATGGCCAAGTCGGGCTCGCCGAGATGCTGCGCCAGCCAGTCGGTCGAGACGAGTGAGGCCATTGGCGCAAGGATAGGCGCGTCGTCCTACTGCTGCTAGGTGGCGCGCCATGGAAACGCGCCACCTCGGCCAAGCCAGCGCCCTGCCCGCTTCGCCGGACGAGGCGGTGCTTGATTATGTGCCGAACCCCAGAGCCGGCGCGCTTTACCTGGTGCGCTTCACCGCGCCCGAATTCACCTCGCTTTGCCCGGTCACCAGCCAGCCCGATTTCGCGCATCTGGTGATCGATTATGCGCCGGCTGAGACGATCGTCGAGAGCAAAAGCCTCAAGCTGTTCCTCAGCTCCTATCGCAACCATAAAGGTTTCCACGAAGACGTGACGGTCGGGATTGGCCAGCGGCTGACGGCAGAGATGAAACCAATATGGCTGCGCATCGGCGGTTATTGGTATCCGCGCGGCGGCATGCCGATCGACGTCTTCTGGCAGAGCGGCTCGCCGCCCGAGGGCCTGTGGCTTCCCGACCAGGGCGTACAGCCGTATCGCGGTAGGGGATAGGAATGGCGGGGGGACCGAAGGTCGCGATCCTGGGAGCCGGCTCGGTCGGCTGCTTCATCGGCGGCGCCTGGGCGACGGCGGGCCTCGACGTCACCTTCATCGGCCGCCCCAAGCTGTCGCACGACATTGACGAGCATGGGCTGACGCTGAGCGACTATAGCGGCTGGCAGGCGCACCTCGCGCCCGGCGATGTCGACTATCGTTGCGGGCCGGAAGCGCTCGCTGAGGCCGAGGTCATTGCGCTTGCCGTCAAGAGCGGCGGCACCGCCGAGGCGGCAGCTGAAATCGCGGCGCACGGCACGCCGGGGGCGCTGGTGATCAGCTTCCAGAACGGCATCAGCAATGTCGAGGTGCTCGAGCAAGGACTGGGCGGCCGGTTCGAGATTGCCCGCGGGATGGTCCAGTACAATGTCGCCTATCTCGGCGAGGGGCGCTTCCACAAGGGCGTTGCCGGCGACCTCTACGCCGACCGGCGGGCAGGCACTCGGGCGCTGGCGGAAAGCATCGGCGAGAGTGCCGCCACGCTCAAGCTCAGCGACGATATGCTGGGGATCGCTTGGGGCAAGCTGTTGATCAACCTCAACAATGCGGTGAACGCGCTTTCCGGCCGGACGCTGATCGACGAATTGAAGAGCCGCGATTACCGCCGCGTCTTCGCCGCCGCGATGCGCGAGGGACTGGGACTTCTGGAGCTAGCGGAAATCGAGCCGGTAGCGGCGGGACCGGTCCCGCCCGGACGCTTGCCGCGGATCATCGCCTCGCCCGACTGGCTGTTCAACCGCTTCTTCCTCAAGCGCTGGAAGATCGACTCCAAGGCGCGCTCGTCGATGGCCGACGACCTGGCCGCCGGTCGCAGGACCGAGGTGGACTATATCAACGGCGAGCTCGTGCGACTTGCCGAGCGGCTGCAGCGCGATGCTCCCGTCAACCGCGCGATCGTCGAGCTGGTTCGCAAGGCGGAAGACGGCGCCAAGCCGTTATCCGCAACCGCCTTGCGCGGCGCGGTCCTGGGGGCCTAGCGCGGCGCCATCTCGCGCGGCGGCGTGATGTCGTCCTCGGGCAACAGCGGCGCCGAAGCCGCCTGATTACGAGTCCAGGCGTAGAGCCCGAGTACCGCCACGGTGAAGACCACGATGCTCAGCGGCACCGCCCAAGGGTTTTCCGCGACGAGGGCGAGCGGCGTATCCTTGCCCGTTGCCCACACCATCATCGCAAAAACGACCCCAAACAGGCTTTCACCGACGATGAGGCCGGTGGCGAGCAACACGCCCATGCGCTGCGCGAACTCGGGGTTGTTCGTCCGCGCCGCCCAGGTGTCGTAGAGGCGGCCGAGGAGCGCGCCGACCGGGATCAGCAGTGTGAGACCCATCGGCAAGTAAATGCCCATGCCGACAGCCAGCGGCGGAAGCGATCCTCGCTTGGTGTAGCGTAGCGCTTCGTCGATAATGATCACGACGACGCCGATTGCCGCGCCCCATCCAATCAGCTTCCAGTCGAGATTTCCACCCAGAACCCCTTGGGCAATCGCAGAAATCAGTGCCGCTTGCGGCGCTGCGAGAGAATTCGCGTCCGCTCCGGGGGCTCCCTGAAAGCCCAACGTGCTGTTCAGCAGATTAAGGACCGGCGGAATGACCAGCGCGCCGAACACGACGCCCAGAACCAGCGCGACCTGCTGCCGCCAGGGCGTGGCATCGACCAGTTGGCCAGTCTTGAGATCCTGGAGATTGTTATTCGCGATTGTGGCCACGCCAAAGATGAAAGCTGTGACGAGCAACGCGAATGCGACGAGCGACTTGGACGCATCGATCCCGACCTTGCCGAAGATCAGCACTAGGATCAGTGAAATGCCGAGCACCGACAGGATGCCAACACCAGACACAGGGCTGTTTGAGGCGCCGATGAGGCCAGCCATGTATCCGGTAATCGCCGCGATCACGGCGCCCGCAATCAGAATATAGATGATGCTGACGATGAGCGTCACGGTCGGATTGGACGCGATCGGATTGGTGTCCGCGAATGCGTACAGCACGGCGCCGATCGGGATCATCAAGACGAGGATCGATGCCCCAACGATTCCGATCGGAAGGTCGCGCTCGGTAATGGGAAGCGCCTCGCCGCGGCCCGCCTTGCGCTCGCGGCTCGCTGCCAGGGCGGAGCTAACGCCGCTGATAATCGGCCCCAAAATCCTGAGGAGAGTCCAGATCGCGGCCGTGCCTATCGTCCCCGCACCGATGAAACGCACCTTGTTCCGGAAGACGTCATTGACGAACGCGCCAAGCTCCGTCCCCGACGGCATCGCCGTCAGCGAGGTGTAGTGCGGCACAAGGAACACCCAGCTGATCAACAGACCAACGAACATCGCGATGCCGACGGCCAGCCCCACCAAGTGCCCCACGCCGATCAAGAGCATCGAAAGGCTCGTCGACGCAGCGGTCGCGCCCGATCCGAACTTGAAGGCCTTCGCCGCGTCCGCGACGAGTATCCGGGTCTGAGCAAGCGCCGCGAAGACGGCCGACACCACCGAGCTCCAGACGATCATCCTGAGGCCGCGGCGGTTCTCCTCGACCCCGCCAACTCCGGTGCCCACCTTCAGCACTTCGGCTGCGGCGACGCCTTCGGGATAGGGCAGGTCCGAGCCGGTCACGAGCGCGCGCCGCAGCGGCACCGAATACATGACCCCGAGGATTCCGCCGATGCCGATCACCGCGACCGACAGCCAATAAGGGAAGCCCGTCCACCAGCCGACCATGATCAAGCCGGGAAGGACGAAGACGATTGCCGACAGCGTCCCGGCCGCGGATGCGATCGTCTGGACGATGTTGTTTTCCTGGATGGTAGAATCGCGGAACGCCTTCAGCACCGCCATCGAGATCACCGCGGCCGGAATGGATGTCGCCACGGTGAGGCCGATCTTGAGGCCCGCGTAGACGTTGGCGGCAGTGAGTATGACAGTCAGCACCGCGCCGAGGATGATCCCGCGCAGCGTCAGTTCCTTGATCATGCCCCGGCCGTCCCCTGCCGCCCGACTTGCCATTCTATTCTCCCTTGAGATCCAGGCACCCGCCCGGCGGCGCCGGCGTCGAGTGGCGGCGGATCGCCTGCCAGCGGCCACCGTCTTTGACCCATACGTCGGTGAGCATGACGCAATCCTCGATCATCCGGCCGAGATACTTGAGGCGCCAGCGCGCCTGCACCGTCCCGATCATGACTTCCGGAAGCACGGTCGCGTCTCGCACCTCGACGTCGATCTCGAATACGTCGCGGCGCTGGATGGCGTCGAGCCATTCGTCGCGGGTCATCATGAACGGCCCGGTCGAGCGCGTCCCGATCAGCACGAAATCCTCGTGCACCAGCGACTGCAGCCGCTCCATGTCCTTGCGGCACAGGGCATCGCGCCATTCGCGCTCGAGCCCTTCAATCACATCGCACTTCGTATCGGCCACCAAACTCTCTCTCCCAGCGCCCTATTACGGCCGAACTCGTATAAAGCGAATCTCCGTATCGCACCGATTCAGGACACCATTAGCGCCCGCGCAACAGCCCGCCCAGGATTCCGCGCAGCAGCTGATTGCCGAGCTGCCGTCCGACTGAGCTTGCAGCGGCGCGCGTTGCCGATTGGATCAACTTGTCGGTCATGCTCGGGCGCGCCGCTTCGCGAGCTGCGCGCGCGTCTGCTTGCTGCTGGAGGCGATCGTGCTGGGCCTGAAGCCTCTCCTGCTCGCGCTGCAGCCGGATCTGCTCACGCTGCGCGACTGCATCGGCCTTGGCCTGCTCCGCTGCTTGCCTCTCGCTGTCCGTTTGGGCCTTCACCGCGGCGGCTGCGGCAGAGGCTTCGGCAGCCTTGGCGATCAGAATTTCCTCGGCCGACTGGCGGTCGACGAGCGCATCGTATCTCGCGCCGACCGCATCGGTCGTAACCATGACCTGGCGCTCCTGCGGCGTCAGCGGTCCGACGTGCGTCGACGGCGGGCGGATCAGCACGCGCTGGACCGGCTCAGGCGACCCGTCGGGCTGCAGCAGTGAGACCAAAGCCTCGCCCATCTTGAGCTCGGTAATCGCGCTTTCAACATCGATCGCCGGGTTCACCCGGAACGTGTCGGCGGCGGCCTTGACCGCCTGCTGGTCACGCGGGGTGAAAGCGTTGAGCTTGTGCTGAATGCGGTTGTTGAGCTGCGCCGCCACCTTGTCGGGAATGTCTATCGGGTTGTGGGTGATGAAATAGACGCCGACGCCCTTTGACCGTATCAGGCGCACCACTTGCTCGACCTTCTCGAGCAGGCCCGGCGGAGCATCGTCGAACAGCAAGTGCGCCTCGTCGAAGAAGAAGGCGAGCACCGGCTTGTCGGGGTCCCCGATTTCCGGAAGCACCTCGAACAGCTCGCTGAGCAGCCACAGAAGGAAGGTCGCGTAGAGCCGCGGGCTCGCCATAAGCTTGTCGGCCGCGAGGATGTTGACGACACCGCGGCCCTGGTCGTCGCTCGTCATGAAGTCATGCAAGTCGAGCGCCGGCTCGCCGAAGAAATGGTCACCGCCCTGGCTCCTCAACTGGAGGAGCAAGCGCTGAATCGAACCGACCGACTGCTTCGAGACATTCCCGTACTGCAACGTGAGCTGGTCGGCTTCCTCGCCGCAATGGACCAGCATCGACTGCAAATCGTCGAGGTCGAGAAGCAGGAGCTGCTCCTTGTCGGCGAGGTTGAAGGCGATCGTGAGGACGCCTTCCTGCACCTCGTTGAGGCTCATCGGCCTCGACAACAGCAGCGGCCCCATTTCGCTGACGGTGGTCCGGATCGGACGTTCCTGCTCGCCGAACAGGTCGCAGAACTGGACCGGCGTTTCGTGATAGGTCCAGTCGGCAAGGCCGATGTCCTTGGCCCGAGCGGCGAAGATCTCGTGCGTTTTCGATGTCGGCGAGCCGGCCATGGCGAGGCCGGCGAGATCGCCCTTCACGTCGGCGACGAAGGTTGGCACGCCAGCCGCCGACAGATCCTCGACGATGCCCTGCAGGGTCACCGTCTTTCCGGTGCCGGTCGCACCCGCGATCAGGCCGTGACGATTGGCGCGCGAAAGCTCGAGGTTCTGCGGATTGGCTCCGCCCGGCTCGGCCCCGATGAAGATGCTATTGTCGCCCACGCCTCACCCTTCTCGATCGAATCGGCACTAGCGCCGGCGCGGAGGTCGGGAAAGGCGGCTTTTTAGGCGGGGCTATTTGCCCGAGATGTTGATCCCGACGAACACCGCCGGAGT
>JAXDPR010000196.1:0-8518 GCA_034668265.1 Sphingomonadales bacterium | reverse complement strand
GACGACCGTCCCTCGGCGGTTTCAGGCGACTTTCAGGGAGACGATCGCGCCCGGATCGCGCGGCGGCTCGCCCTTGGGGAGCGCATCGATGTGCTCCATGCCGTCGGTGACCTCGCCCCAGACGGTGTACTGGTTGTCGAGGAAGCGGGCGTCGTCGAATACGATGAAGAACTGGCTGTTGGCGCTGTCGGGGCTCTGAGAGCGCGCCATCGAAGCGACTCCGCGCTTGTGCGATTCGGGGGAGAATTCGGCCTTGAGGTCGGGCAGATCGGATCCGCGCGTTCCGGTTCCGGTCGGGTCGCCGCCCTGCGCCATGAAGCCGGGGATCACGCGGTGGAAGACGACTCCGTCGTAAAAGCCCCGGTTGGCGAGCTCGGTGATGCGCTCGACGTGGCGGGGTGCGAGATCGGGGCGGAGCTTGATGACGACGTCGCCGCCGGTCGAAAGGGAAAGCGTCAGGCGGTCGGCGTCGGCCATGAATTGAACTCCGGATGAAAGCTTTAAAGAAGGGCGATTTAGGGATGCCGGGACGGTTGCGCCAGAGCGGCACCGTCCATAGGAGGGGGCGCCCGGTGCAAGCAGAGGGGGAGCGTCATGGCCGATGATGACCGCATCGCGCCCGAGCTGCTGGCCGAAGCGAACCCCGCCCACAGCACCGCCATCGACGAGGAAGATCGGCTCCGGCCGGCGTTCGTTGAGCGAGTTCTCGACGCTGTCGAAGCGGGGAACGACGAAGAGGCGCGCAAGCTCGTCCAGCCGCTCCACCCGGCCGACGTCGCCGACCTGATCGAGCTCGCCCGTGCCGATGAGCGCGAGGGCCTGGTCAAGGCGCTCGCCGGGATCATCAGCGCGGATGTGCTCGCGGAGCTCAACGACTGGGTGCGCGAAGACCTGCTCGACGAGATGGAGCCGCAGCAGGTCGCGGACATCGCGGGGCAGCTGGAGACCGACGACGCGGTCGCGTTGATCGAGGACCTCGACCGCGACGAGCAGCAAGCGGTGCTGCAGCGCATGGAGCCCGACGACCGCGCCGCGGTCGAGGAGGCGCTGAGCTATCCGGAGGAATCCGCCGGCCGGCTGATGCAGCGCGACCTGTGCGCCGTGCCGGAACATTGGAACGTCGGGCAGGTGATCGACTATTTGCGCTCGACCGAAGATCTCCCCGACGATTTTTGGGAGGTGTTCGTGGTCACGCCGGATCACCGACCGGCCGGGACCTGCAAGCTGTCGCTGATCCTGCGCATGCCGCGCACGACCGCGGTCGGCGACATCATGCAGCGCGAACAGACCCTGATCCCGGTGGACATGGACCAGGAAGACGTGGCGCTGCGGTTCCAGAAATATGCGCTGGTTTCCGCCGCAGTGGTCGACGATGCCGGCCGCCTAGTTGGAATGATCACCGTCGACGACGTCGTTCACATCATCCAGCAGGAAGCCGGCGAGGACATCACCTTGCTGTCGGGCGCCGGCGAGGGCGACATCAACGAGCCGCTCCGCATGACCGTCCGAACGCGGATCGTGTGGCTGATCATCAACCTGGGGGCGACGATTTGCTCGGCCTCGGTCGTCGGCCTGTTCCGGGGGGAAATCGCCCGGTTCGCAATCCTTGCCGCGCTGATGCCAATCGTCTCCGCGCTTGGCGGCAATGCCGGGACCCAGACGCTGGCAGTGGTCGTGCGTGCGCTCGCGACCAACCAGCTGACCAGCTCCAATACATTGTGGATGCTGTTCCGCGAGTTCCGGATCGCAATTGCCAACGGCATTGCACTCGGGATTGTCGGCTCCGTCGGCTGCTATGTCATCCTGGGCGACCTGCCGCTGGCGCTGGTGTTCGCGCTGGCGATGGCGATCAACAGCCTCGTTGCCGGGCTCGTCGGCGTGCTCGTTCCAATCACGCTCGACAAGGCGCGGATCGACCCGGCGGTCTCGTCGGCGGTGTTCGTCACGACCATGACCGACGTCATGGGCTTCTTCAGCTTCCTCGGGCTCGCAGCGCTTCTCCTCAACCGCTAAGTCGTTGCGAATCATGGCTTGGCGCGGCACTGCGGACGGCGTGCCGGCACTTCATCTGACCAAGGTCGCGTTCGGCTGCCGAACGATCGAGGCGCTGGAGAAGCGTGTCGCCGCACGCACCCATGACGGAGAGATGCGGGTGGCGACGCGGATGAGGCCGAAGCGTGCCGATGAACTGGTTGGCGGGTCGATCCACTGGATCGTCAAGCACCGGTTGATCGGGCGTCAGCAGATCTTGCGCTTCGAGGATCGCAAGGACGGGCGCATCGATATTGTTTTGTCGGGTACACTCGAGCTGATCCCGCCGAGCCCGAAGAGGGCGCACCAGGGCTGGCGCTATCTCGAAGCGGCCAACGCCCCCGCCGAGGATGACGATGGCAGCGGCCTCGCCGAGCTTCCTCCGCTGCTCTACAGCCGGCTCGCCGCGCTGGCGCTGGTCTAGGCCTTTAAACGTCCGCTGGCCGGCGCTATCGCGCTCCCACCATCACCAGGGAGACGAGCATGACCACCACCTCTTCGCTGATCGATTCGAGGGTCGCCGACCGGGCCATGCTCAAGCATCCTTTCTACCAGGCGTGGACCGAGGGGCGACTGCCGCTCGACACGCTGGGCGACTACGCCCGGCAATATTTCCACCATGTCGAGGCTTTCCCGCGCGCGGTGAGCGCGGTGCACAGCATCTGCCCCGACCGGGACGGGCGCCGGATGCTGGCCGAGAACCTCGCCGAGGAAGAGGGCATCGAAGCCGGCAAGCAGGATCACGCGAGCCTGTGGCTGAGGTTCGCCTGCGGCCTTGGCGAAACCGAGGAAGCGGTGCGCGGCGAGAAGTTGAACGGCGAGACGCAGGCACTGATCGACACCTTCCGCCGGCTGTCGCGCCAGTCGTACGCAGCGGGACTTGGCGCGCTGTACGCCTACGAAAGCCAGTTCCCGGGCGTCGCCAGCGCCAAGATCGAGGGTTTGATCGACCGCTACGGGATCAGCGACGAGGAGACGTTGCGCTTCTTCCGAGTGCACGAGGGCGCGGACGTCGAGCATAGCGCGGTGTGCCGGACGCTGCTCGACCGCCTGCCGGAGAACGAGCGGGCCGAGGCCGTCGCGGCGGGCGAGGAGCTTGCCGGAGCCTTGTGGAACTTCCTGTCGGGGGTGGAGGCCCGAGCGACCGTCAACTGAGCTTTAGCGGCAGCCGCTGACGGTAGCCGAGCCGCCGGTTCTCAGCGTGCAGGTCGGCCGTCCGGTCAGCCGGATGGTCGCGGGCCCCGACGAATCGATAGTCGCCTCGTCAGTGACCTTCGCGTCGATCGTCGCCGCACCTTCCGTGCCGATCGACGCGTCGGTCGCAGCAAGGTCGGTGGCATCAAGGGCGGAAATACCGCGCACCAGCGCCGTCAGCTTTTTCGCGCGTCCGCCGAGCTTGGCGCTGGCCGTCCCGACGAGGCTGACGTTAAGCTGGTCGGCGTCCGCCGAGGCGATTTCGGCGCGTCCCGATCCCTGGACCGACAAGGCAAAACTGAGACCGCCGACGCGGTCGATGAGGAGCGCGCCGGCGCCGTTGACCCAGGCGTTGCTTAGCTCGTGCGTTCCGACTCTAACCTCAACCGGTCCGGGATTCTGGCCGGGGTAGCCGCCCCAACCGGACTTATTCGCCTGGACGACCAAAGTATCGCCGCGGACTTCAACCGTGAGCCGGTCGAGCGCGGGGCCCGGGCCGGTCGCTCGGGCGAACGGCGCGACTCCGGACGCGAGGGTGACCTTGTAGGGGCCGTCGACCCGGATCTTGGTGAAGCCCGTGATCCCGAAATTGCGAGTCGCTGCGCTCGCCGGAGCGGTAAGCGAGGCGAGGGCTGCGGCGGCGATGACGAGGAAGGTGCGCATGTGCCCACCTTCCTAGCCGACGATTAAGGGCGGTTTAAGAGCAGCGCCAAATTACGAACAACGAACGTTGCCCGACCCTGCCTTGCTGATGTTGCACTTGGCACCGCCGGCGACGTCGACGTCGCCCGAACCCATGATGTCGACGTCGGCGGTGCCGCTCGAATGGGCTTTGACTCCGCCGGATCCGGCGATCGAGACCTTGAGCGCCTGGGCCTGGACGGCACCGGCGTCGATGTCGCCCGAGCCGGCGATGTCATAGCTGGCGGATTGCGCGGTGCCCGAACCGGCCTTGACGCCGCCCGAGCCGGCGATCGACAGCTTGAGCTGCTGGACGTTCACCGCGGCGACGTCGATTCCGCCCGAGCCGGCGACCGAGCCCTCGAAGGCCTGGCCAGCGACCTTGTCGACCGAGATGTCGCCCGAGCCGGCGATGTTTGCGCCGCTCAGCTGCGGAACGGTGACGACGAAGTGCGCCTTGCCGCTGCTTCCCCAGCCCCAGTGGAACATGTTGTGGTTGTTTTTCGGACGGATGACGAGCCTGTCGCCCCGAACCTCAACCACGGTGCGCTCGAGCAGCTTTTGGCCGCCGCGGGCGGAGACGGAGGGATTGGAACCCGTCCTGACCTCAACGTCATATGGCCCCGCAACCTCGATCTGCTGGAAGTTGCCGACGGTGTAATTTTTGGAAACGGTCGGGCCGCCGCCTTCCTGCGCGTGGACCTGACAGCCGGCGAGAGCAGAGGCGGCGACGATCGCCGCGAGTGGCCTCAACATGCATTCCTCCTCTGTGTGTGTTAGTATCGCAATACACTGAGGCGGAACTGGCCGCAAGCGCAAAAATAAAGGGCGCCCGGTGAGGGGCGCCCTTCGAAATCAGGTAGAACTGGCGAAGCTTAGACCGGCTCTTTGGTCTTGTGATAAAGGACCGCGGCCTTGTTGAGGATGTCCAGGATCTTGGCCAGCGCCGACTTCTCGTCGGTCTGCTCCATCGCGCCAAGCTCGCGCGCCAGGCGCGACGAGGCGGCCTCGAAGATCTGCCGTTCGGAATAGCTCTGCTCCGGAGCATCGTCGGGGCGGAACAGGTCGCGGGTCACCTCGGCGATCGATGTGAGGTCGCCCGAGTTGATCTTCGCTTCATATTCCTGGGCGCGCCGCGACCACATGGTGCGCTTGACCCGGGGCTTGCCCTTCAGGGTCTCGAGAGCGTCCTTCATGGTCTTGTCGGACGACAGCTTGCGCATTCCCACCGAGTCCGCCTTGTTGACAGGGACGCGCAGAGTCATCTTCTCCTTCTCGAACCGCAGCACGTAGAGCTCGAGTGAAGTACCGGCGATTTCGGTGCTTTGCAGCTCCACGACCCGGCCAACGCCGTGCTTGGGGTACACGACATAATCACCGACGTCGAAGCTAAGCGCCTTAGTAGCCATTGCTAACCTTTCCAATTGCGGCAGAGAGAGCCGACACATCCCGTATCGTCCCCCAAAACGACCGACCGGTCGCGGCTCTGCTGCCTATTTCGTGGCGTCCTTTGAACTTAAGGCCGCTGCTGAATCGCAAGCGGCCCCGTGTGACAATTTTATATCACAACCGAGCCTAGATTGCGAGTCCGAGTTGGAGGGGCGCTTCGGCGCTTTCTTCGCTGAGATTGTGGAGGCCAAGACCAAGCAGCCTAATACCTTTCGGTAAGGGGTGGAGGGCGGTGAGAAGCGCCTGGCCGGCCGCGGTGAACGCTTCGAGATCGGGGACCGGCGCAGCAAAGCTCTTCGACCGCGTAATCAGCGTGAAATCGCCGTACTTCACCTTGAGCGTGACCGTACGGCCCGCGACCTCCGCGCGCTTCGCGCGGTCCCAGGCGTAGCCGGCGATCCGCGTGAGCTCGGCGGCGAGGCAGTCCCGGTCGGCCAGGTCCTCATCGAAGGTGCGCTCGGCGCTGACCGACTTGTAGGGGCGGTCCGGCTTGACCTCACGCTCGTCGATGCCACGGGCAATCCGCCAGTACCAGTCGGCCGAGCTTCCGAAATGGGCCTGGAGCGCGGGCAGGCTCCAGTCGCGAAGGTCGGCGCCCGTGTGAATCCCGAGCCGCTCCATCTTCTTCGCGGTGACCGGCCCGACTCCGTGGAAGCGCGCGACCGGAAGCGAAGCCACGAACTCGGGGCCCTTTTCGGGCGTGATCACGCAGAGGCCGTCGGGTTTGCGGTGATCGGAAGCGAGCTTGGCGATGAACTTGCAGTAGCTGACGCCGGCCGAGGCGGTGAGCTGGGTCTCCTCGCGGATCCGGCGGCGGATGTCCTCGGCGATTGCCCGGGCACTGCCGAGGCCGAGCCGGTCCTCGGTCACGTCAAGATAGGCTTCGTCGAGACTGAGCGGCTCAACGAGGTCGGTGTAATCGGCGAAGATCGCGCGGATCTGGTGCGACACAGCGCGATAGACGTCGAAGCGCGGCTTGACGAAGATCAGCTCGGGGCAAAGCCGCTTGGCGGTGATCGAGGGGAGCGCGGAGCGGACGCCGTAGGGCCGTGCTTCATAGCTCGCAGCCGTGACCACCCCGCGATGACCGCCACCGACCGCGACCGGCTTGCCCTTGAGCGAGGGATCGTCTCGCTGTTCCACGGACGCGTAGAAGGCGTCCATGTCGACATGGATGATCTTGCGGATCGGGCGGTCGTCGCTTGGCATTTTGCGGCTTATCTGATTAAGGCCCGCGGCCATGAACATCCACGAATATCAGGCCAAGGAACTGCTTGCGAAATATGGCGTGCCGGTCCCCGCCGGCTATGCGGCGATGAGTGTCGACGAAGCGGTCGAAGCGGCTGGCAAGCTCCCGGGGCCATTGTGGGTCGTCAAGGCGCAGATCCACGCCGGCGGCCGCGGCAAGGGCAAGTTTACCGAGCTCGGGCCTGATGCCAAGGGCGGCGTCCGCCTGGCCCATTCGATCGACGAGGTGCGCTCGGCTGCCGCCGAGATGCTCGGCAAGACGCTGGTGACGGTGCAGACCGGCCCCGCGGGCAAGCAGGTGCAGCGGCTCTACATTACCGACGGCGTCGACATTGCGAAGGAATTCTACCTCGCGCTGCTGGTCGATCGTGAGACCGGTCGCGTCGCGGTCGTCGCCTCGACCGAGGGCGGGATGGAGATCGAGAAGGTCGCGCACGATACGCCGGAGAAGATCTCCACGATCACCATCGACCCGGCGACCGGCCTGATGCCGCACCACGGCCGCGAGGTTGCGGCGGCGCTTGGCCTCACAGGCGACCTCGCCAAGCAGGCGGGCAAGGTGCTCAGCGGACTCTACCAGGCATTCGTCGGCTCCGACGCCTCGCAGATCGAGATCAATCCGCTGGCCGTGGACGACAAGGGGCGCCTGCTGGTGCTCGACGCCAAGGTCGGCTTCGACAGCAACGCCGCCTTCCGCCACCCCGACCTCGAGCAGCTGCGCGACCTCTCGGAAGAGGATCCGATGGAGATCGAGGCGTCGAAGTACGACCTGTCGTACATCAAGCTCGACGGTTCGATCGGCTGTATGGTCAACGGCGCCGGCCTGGCGATGGCGACCATGGACATCATCAAGCTCGAGGGGGCCGAGCCCGCCAACTTCCTCGACGTCGGCGGCGGCGCCTCGAAGGAGAAGGTCACCGCGGCGTTCAAGATCATCCTCAGCGACCCGGCGGTGAAGGGCATCCTGGTCAACATCTTTGGCGGCATCATGCGCTGCGACATCATCGCCGAGGGCATCGTCGCGGCGGCGCGCGAGGTGTCGTTGAATGTGCCCTTGGTCGTGCGGCTCGAAGGCACCAACGTCCAGCAGGGCAAGGACATCCTCGCCTCGAGCGGTCTGCCGATTATTGCGGCGAACGATCTCGGCGACGCGGCGAAGAAGATTGTCGCGGAAGTGAAGGCGCCGGTCGCGGCGTGAGCGAGGCCGCGCATCCCGGCCAATGCCGGTGCGGTGCCGTCCGCATTGAGGCATCGGGCGCCCCGCTTGTGACGATGGCGTGCCATTGCAGCGGCTGTCAGCGGATGACGGGCGGAGCCTATAGTGTGAGCAGTCTCTATCCTGCAGAACGGTTCGGTGTGGCGGATGGCGAGACTGTTCGCGGCGGCCTCAAGAGCGGTCCGGATCACCGGTTCTGCGCCGAGTGCATGAGCTGGATGTACACCGTGCCCGAGGGGCTAGAAGCGTTCGTCAATGTCCGATCGAGCATGTTCGATGACGCCGCCGAGCACCGCCCCTATGTGGAAATGTGCGTTGGCGAGGCGCTTCCAGGTGCCGCCTCAGGGGCCGTGCGTTCTTACGAAGGTTTCCCGCAGGAAAGCGAGTTTCCCGAGCTGATCGCCGGCTATTCGGCGTGGGATGGAAGGGTGAAAGAATGAAAGTGCTGGTCGCCGTCAAACGGGTGATCGATTTCAACGTCAAACCGCGGGTCAAGATGGACGGCTCGGGCGTCGATCTCGCCAACGTCAAGATGAGCATGAACCCGTTCGACGAGATTGCGGTCGAGGAAGCGATCCGGCTCAAGGAAAAGGGCGTTGCGACCGAAATCGTCGCGGTCTCGATCGGCCCGGCAAAGGCGCAGGAAACGCTTCGCACCTCGCTCGCCATGGGCGCCGACCGCGCGATCCTCGTCCAGAC
>JAXDPR010000195.1:0-3705 GCA_034668265.1 Sphingomonadales bacterium | reverse complement strand
CGGTCTCAATCAGGTCCGACGGGCTGCGGCCGACCATGACGACGAGGAACAGGGTGATGGCCAGCATCACCCGCCCGAGCGCAATGACGCGACCGCTATGGAATTTGAACAGGCTGCGAAGGGTCGCCGGCTGCTCCACGAAACTCCCCCCGAGATTGCCCGAACCTCGTTCTAACTGAATGCGGCCGAACGTAAATCCCGAAGCGAGGAGAGCGGCGTCAGGCCGCCGAACGCTTGGCGCCGAGCCCCGTGACCATCTGGTTGGCGCGCTCGTACGACAAGGGCTTGCCGAACAGATAGCCCTGGATGGTGTCGCAGCCGAGGTCGCGCATGCGCTCGAAGTCCTCGGCGGTCTCGACGCCTTCGGCGGTGATCGACATGCGGAAGCTCTTGGCGAGCTGGACGATCGACTGGATGATCGCGACATTCTCCGGCCGCGAGCCGGCCTCTCGGACGAAGCTGCCGTCGATCTTCAACTTGTGGAAGATCGCCTTGTTGAGATAGCCGATCGACGAATAGCCGGTTCCGAAATCGTCGAGCGCGATGCCGACGCCAAGCGTGCGCAGGCGTTTCAGCACATCGAGGGTCGAGCCGTTGTCGCCGAGGAACACGCCCTCGGTGACCTCGAGCTCGATGCGGTTGCCGGGGAGCTTGTGGCGGCCGAGCGTTTCGCTGACGAAGTTGGGCAGCCCCTGCTGGATTTGCTTGGGACTGACGTTGAGGGCGACGGTGATCGGCTCGGGCCAGGTCGCGGTGGCGCGGCAGGCCTCGTCGATGACCCACTCGCCGAGGACGGGCATCAGGCCAGTTTCCTCGGCGACCGGAATGAAGACGTTGGGCGGCACGAAGCCGCGCTGCGGGTGATTCCAGCGCAGCAGCGCCTCGAAGCCGACCAGCTTCTGGGTCCTGGCGTTGATCAAAGGCTGGAAGACGAGATGGAACTGCTTGGCGGCGATTGCGCCCCGCAAGTCCGATTCGAGCCGGACCCGGTCCTCCTGCACCGACTGGAGCTCGGACGAGAAATAGCGGGCGCAGCCGCGGCCGGCGTCTTTCGCCTGGTACAGCGCGAGGTCGGCCTTGAGAATGAGGTCGTCGACCGTAGCGCCGTCGATCGGGCCGAAGGCAGCGCCGATCGAAACGCCGATGCGGATCTCGGTCTGGTCGATCTTGTAGGGCTCGCGGATCGAGGCGATGATCCGGTCGGCGAGCTGCTCGACAGTCTTGCGGCTCTGGGCGTCGTTGATGACGATCGCGAACTCGTCGCCGCCCATGCGCCCCACGGTGCCGTTGGCAGCGACCTCGTCGACCAGGCGCTTGGCGACGGCGCGAAGCACCGCATCGCCCTTGGGATGGCCGAACGTGTCGTTGACCGGCTTGAAGCCGTCGAGGTCGAGGAACATGATCGCACACGGCACATTGCCGGTGGTCGCGCCGCGCAGGGCTTCGCCGAGCAGCTGGCGAACCCGGCCGCGGTTGGGCAGGCCCGACAATACGTCGACGTTGGCGAGGTGGGTCAGCCGCTCCTGCGTCTGGCGGATCTCGGTGATGTCGGTGCCGACCCCGCGGAAGCCTTCGAAGCGGCCGGCGGTGTCGATGATCGGGTCGCCCGTCATCGAAATCCAGCGCGAGCCGCGCGGCGTTGCGAGCTCCATCTCAAGCGTATTGAACGGCTGCTGTTCGAGCAGCACCCGGCCGAGCTCGGCATGGCCGCCGAGCAAGGCGGGAAGCGAATGGCCGAGCAGCTGGCTGGCGGGCTTGCCGAGCATCAGGGTCATTCGGAGGCTGATGTAGGTGACGCGGTTCTCGCCGTCGACCGACCATAGCCAGCCGACGCCGCGCTGCTCATATTCCTCGAGCAGCTGCGCCGCGCCCTCGCTCCGGCTGCCGACGTCGGCGTTGGTCTGGAGCTGGCCGAACGCCCAGCGCGCGACCGTCAGAACGCCGGTGATCGAGACGCCGAGCGTGAACAGGATCGACAGCATGTGCTGGAAGGGGACGGTGTGGCGGCCGATCAGCAGGGCTCCGCCGACGCCGCCGGTGAACGCGATCATCCAGGCGAGCGCGGCCGGGGGCATCACGACCAGGCCGAGGCCGCCGACGGCGAGTCCGGCCATGACCGAGGCGCTGATGACTTGAGTGCCCGGGTCGAGCGTCGGGAAGAAAAACAGCGGGACGGAGAGGAAGACGGCGGCGCGGACGAGAACTTCGCCGACGAGCTGCCACAAGGGCACCCGGTGGCCGGAGCGGCCGACGCAGGTGATCGCCTGGTGGCGGGCGAGCTGCATCAGGCCGAAATTGAGGATTGCGACGGTGCCGGCCCAGGGCATCAGCCAGTTGACCGAAACGTCACCCCACAGATTGGCGACGAGGATCAGCGCGGCAACGACGTTGGCGGCGGCGAAGAAGGGCGCGAGCTGGGCGCGGGAAAGGAGCTGCCCGTCGCGCAGCGGGGAGGAATCCGCTTCGGTTTGGCGCGCGGCGACACCCGCCGATTCCCCGCCGGGGAGCCGTGCCGACATCATTCGCTTATAACGATCTGGAGCCTCGTACATCCGCCCGCCGTTCCACGTCCAAATCCCGGACTTAAGCAAAGAGAGTTGAGGCCGGGTTAAGAGAGGTTGCCGGAAGCGGCCGGACCAAGCCCTGCGTTAGTGACGCGGGTTAATTCTGGCGGCGCAAGCGGGCGGCGCTCGCAATGGCGGCGGGGCGCCTCTATATCCGGGGGGATGGCGACCGACAGCGCGACCCTCGAACGGCGAGCGGCCATGCCCCGGCGTGCGTCCGATCCCCCCAAAATCCAGTCGCCGGCCGAGCCGATCGCGCGCGGAATGGGGTTCGACCAGCCCTTCTTCGACGACAAGAACCGTGCTTTCTGGGTGCTGCAGTCGATCGGCTGGGGCGGCTATTTCCTTCTCAGGACCCTGTCGGGCGTCGCCAACAATCTCGGCTGGATGCTGCTCGTCCACACTTTGCTGCTCACGGCGACCGGCTATTCGCTGACCCTGCTGATGGGATCGCTGTTCCGGCGCCTGATCAAGATGCAGCCGATCTGGACCTTGGTCCTGTCGCTCGCCGCGGTGATCATTGCCTCGGGAACCTTCTCGATCATCGAGACGTGGAGCGTCGCGACCTTTTTGAAGCCCGGGTTCAGGCCCGAGGGCATTGGATATTTGAGCGCCATCCTGCTCGACTTCGCGCTCCTGACGGCGTGGACCGCGCTTTATTACGGGATCAATTACTTCCTGCTGCTGGAGGACGAGATCCGCCAGCGCGAGCTGCTCGAAGGCCAGGCGTCGACCGCGCAGCTGGCGATGCTTCGCTACCAGCTCAACCCGCACTTCCTGTTCAATACGCTCAATTCGATCTCGACCCTGGTGCTGCTCAAACAGACCGAGCGGGCCAATGCGATGCTGGCGCGGCTGTCGTCCTTCCTTCGCTACACGCTGGCGAACGAGCCGACCGCCAAGGTCACGCTGGCGCAGGAAGTCGAGACGCTGAAGCTCTACCTCGAGATCGAGAAGATGCGCTTCGAGGACCGGCTGCGGCCGCATTTCAAGATCGAATCGGAAACGATCGGCGCGCGCCTGCCCTCGCTGCTGCTGCAGCCGCTCATTGAGAATGCGATCAAATATGCGGTGACTCCGGCCGAGCATGGCGCAGATATCTGGATCACCGCCAAGCCGGAGGGCCAGGCGGTCCGGATCG
>JAXDPR010000194.1:0-7696 GCA_034668265.1 Sphingomonadales bacterium | reverse complement strand
CGGCGAGCTCGATCTCCTTGGCGACGGTGACGCCGTCCTTGGTGATGCGCGGCGCGCCGAAGCTCTTGTCGATAACGACGTTGCGGCCCTTGGGGCCCAGAGTCACCTTCACCGCATCGGCGAGGATGTCGACGCCGCGCATGATGCGCTCCCGCGCGTCGCGGCTGAATTTCACGTCCTTGGCTGCCATCTGGCTACCCTTTCATTCTTTGGAAGTTTGCTAAGTTCACTGCCCAACGCGCGCACGCGCGAAGGTCGAAAGTCAGCCGACAATCCCGAGGATGTCGCTTTCCTTCATGATGATGAGGTCTTCACCGTTGATCTTCACCTCGGTGCCCGACCACTTGCCGAACAGGATCTTGTCGCCCGCCTTGACGTCCGGCGGAGTGATCTTGCCGTCGTCGGTGCGTGCGCCGCTTCCGACGGAAACGACTTCGCCCTCTTGTGGCTTTTCCTGCGCTGTATCGGGAATGATGATCCCGCCGGCGGTCTTTGCCTCGGCCTCGACTCGGCGGACGAGGACGCGATCATGAAGCGGCCTGAAACCCATGGGTCGTAACCCCTCTTCTCTCTTCAAGTTGAACAAGTCCGTTGGCACTCCCCTCATGAGAGTGCCAGCGATGCCGCGCATATGGTTGTGGCCCGTTCATCCGTCAACGGGTCGACTCCCGGGTTTATCGTCAGCCGTGGTCCGGACGGGTCAGTCCGAGGCGGTCGCGAAGCAACCAGCGGGCGAGCATCAGCACGGCGACTGCGGCGAGCCCGCTGGCGAGCCCGACCCAGATGCCGACGCCCTTCCAGTCGGCGGCAAACGCCAGCCAGGACCCGATACCGAGCCCAACAACCCAATAGCCGACCAGCGCGAACAGGAGCGGCCAGCGCGCGTCATGGAGCCCGCGCAGCATGCCCGCGCCGATCACCTGGGCGCCGTCGACCAGCTGGAAGGCAGCGGCGACCCGCAAGAAGCTCACCGCGAGCCCAATGACGGCCGCATTCGCCGGAACGTCCTTGAGGAACAAGGTGATGAGCTGGCGCGGGATGCTCCACATGACGAGCGCCATCGTTGCCATGAATAGAAGACCGAGGACCCAGGCGGTCCAACCGGCGCGGCTGATCCCCGCCTCGTCCCCGCGCCCGAGCGCCCGACCGACACGCACCGTCGCCGCCTGCCCGAGGCCGAGCGGGACCATGAAGGTCAATGCCGCAAGTTGCAGCGCGACTGCGTGGGCGGCGACCGCAGGGGCGCCGATCCACCCCATGAAATAAGCAGCGAGAGCGAAAACGCCGATCTCCAGCCCCATCGTGGCGCCGATCGGCCAACCGAGCTTCACCATCGCCACCGTTCGCTGGCGATCGAACTGCCACCATCGGCCGAGCAGGTGAAAGCGCCGAAACTGCCGGTCCGTGGCAATCACCGCAATCAGCGCGCCGCACATGATTGCCCAAGTGATGGTGCTGCCGAGACCGCTTCCGACGATGCCCAGCGCGGGCAGACCGAAATGGCCGAAAATGAGCGACCAGCTGATCAGCGCGTTGAGCAGGATGCCGCCGATGCTGAGCCACAGCACGATCCGCGGCCGCTCCAGCGCCGCGACGAAGTTGCGCAGCAGCTGGAACAGCAGCCACGGCGCGACGAGCCACATATACGCCCGGAGGAATGTCTGCCCGAGCGCTGCGAGCTCGGGAGACTGGCCGAATGCCAGCATCAGGTCCGCGGCGTGCCACATCAACAGCCAGTAAGGCGGCATCACGATGACAAGGAGCCAAAGGCCGGCGCGAAATGTCCGGCGCACGTCGCGGACGGCGTTCGATCGCTGGCCGAGCGCTGTCGCCATCATCGGCGAGCTGGCGGTGATAAGCCCAAGCAGGAAGATGCTGAAAGTCCATGTGAGATTGAGCGCCAGGGTGGCGGCCGCGAGTTGCGGTGCTCCGAGCCGGCCCAACAGCAGGATGTCGGTCGCCTGGATCAGCTGCTGCGTCAGGTTGGCGAGGATCAGCGGCCAGGCGAGCAAAAGCGTCGCGCGCAGTTCTTCTCGCCAGGGCCCCAGGCGTTCATCTGCAGAGATCTTCGCGGCGTCCACCGTACCGTCATTGCGAGGAGCATTGCGACGAAGCAATCCAGCCGCGATTGAATTGGATTTCATCGCCCGGACCAGGTCCGGGGTCGCAATGACGCAAGCTCTCAGCTAGCAAGCGAAAAATTATCTCAGAGGCCCCCAATGAAATTCGTCGGCGCAATCTGGAAACTGCTGGTCGGAATCAAGGACGCCCTGGTCCTGCTGTTGCTGATCATCTTCTTTGCCGGGCTCTACGGCGCGCTGTCCGCGCGGCCGGCGCCGGTGCGGGACGGGGTTCTCAATGTCGACCTCAACGGCAGCGTGGTTGAGCAGCCGGCGCGGCGCCAATGGGCCGACGTCGCGGCCTCGGGCCGGTTAGACCAATACCGCCTGCGCGACCTCGTCGCCGCCCTCGACAAGGCCCGGGACGACAGCCGGGTCAAGGCGGTTGCGCTCGATCTCGGCGGATTCACCGGCGGCGGGGCGACCGCGATCGGCGACCTTGCCGACGCCGTTCGGCGGGTCCGCACAGCCGGCAAGCCTGTCGTTGCTTATGGAGTCGGCTATACTGACGACGGCTATGCCCTGGCCTCCGCGGCCTCGGAGATCTGGCTCAATCCGCTGGGCGGCGTCCTCATTTCCGGCCCGGGCGGATCGAACCTTTATTACAAGGGCCTGCTCGACAAGCTCGGGGTGACAGCAAACGTCTATCGCGTCGGCACCTACAAATCGGCGGTCGAGCCCTACATCCGCAACGACATGTCGCCCGAGGCGAAGCAGAATTACATGGCGCTCGACCAGGCGCGGCTCGAGACGTGGAAGCAGCAGGTCAAGCAGGCCCGGCCAAAGGCCAATATCGATCTGTTCCTCACGAACATGAACGGCGCGATTGCCGCGGCCGGCGGCGACATGGCGAAAGCCGCGCTCAACGCCGGCCTGGTCGACCGCATCGGCGACCGCCAGGCGTTGGAGGCTCGGCTCGCAGACCTCGGCGGCGGGCCGGGCCCGCGCGGCTCGACCTACAAGAAGATAAAGCTCGGATCCTACATCGCCGACGTGGTCGACCGCTCGCCGAGAGGTCCGATCGGGGTGGTCACCATCGCCGGCACGATCGTCGACGGCACGGCCGGCCCGGGTACCGCCGGCGGCGATACGATCGCCAGGCAGATCGAGGACGGCGTCCGCAACAAGGGCGTCAAGGCGCTGGTCGTCCGGGTCGACAGCCCGGGCGGATCGGTGCTCGCATCGGAACGAATCCGCCAGGCGTTGCTTGAGGCCAAGTCGAAGAAGATCCCGATCGTCGTGTCGATGGGCAGCGTTGCCGCCTCCGGCGGCTATTGGGTCTCGACGCCGGCTGACTTCATCTATGCCGAGCCGTCAACGATCACCGGGTCGATCGGCGTGTTCGGGGTAATCCCGAGCTTCCAGGGAACGCTGGCGAAGCTCGGCGTCGGCGCGGACGGGGTAAAAACGACGCCGCTGTCGGGCGAGCCGGACCTGCTCAAGGGCCCCTCGCCCGAGGCCAGCCAGCTGATCCAGACCGGCGTCGAGGCGATTTACGGCCGCTTCCTCAATATCGTCGCAGTTGCGCGCCACAAGACGCCGCAGCAGGTCGACCAGATTGCTCAGGGACGGGTTTGGGACGGCGGCACGGCACACCAGCTCGGCCTCGTCGACGCCTTCGGCGGGATGAGCGAGGCGATCGCCAAGGCCGCCCAGCTTGCCGGCCTCGGCAATCAGCGTGGCGTTCGCTATCTCGAGCGGCAACCCGGCTTCCGCGACCAGCTGATCGACGCGCTCACTGATGGCGACAGCGACGGCGCGGCCGTGCCGAGTGATGCCTTCTCGATGCTTGCGCGCCAGCCGCAACAGCAACTCGCCCAGGCGCTTGACGAGGTGCAGTCGATCCTTGCCGGTCCAAGCATCCAGGCCCGCTGCCTGGAATGCGCGTCGGCCGCGCCCGCAAGACCGCTCGGTCGGCGCGATCTCAGCCTTCTTGAGCTTCTCAAGTCCTGGCTGAGCTGATCGACCGATAACGGGGAGTTTTTCGAATGATTCTGCAACTGATCGCGCTTGCGCTCGCAAGCACGGCACCAGCCACTACGGCAAGCAGCATCACAGAGCGGTCCGTCGCCGCCCATGAAGCTTTCCTCGCAAGCGACGCCCTGCAGGGCCGCGGGAGCGCGACCCGCGACGAGGCGATCGCGGCGGCCTATGTTGCGTCGCAGTTCCAGTCGTACGGGCTGACTCCCGCGCCCGGGATGGGCGGCTACTTGCAGACCGCAACGATCGTCCGGCAGAAGCTTAGTGGCCCAGTGACTCTAACTGCGGACGGCGTCGCCGTCGCAGGGGCGACGCTGCTCGCCGGCAGCGGCAAGCCCATTACCGGGCCTCTTGCGGTTTCAAAGGACGCGAAGGACCTTCCGAACGCACCCGTCGTCTTGCTAGCGGCGAACGAGTTCGACCCGATGCAGCTGTTCCGTGCGGCCCGGGAGAAGCACATCGGGCTGGTTCTGATCCGCGAGAGCGAGGCAACGCACAAGCTGGCGACCATGATCAGGGCGCCGCGATTGCCGAGTTACCTGGATGGCCAGACGCCACCGGACCAGCCGGCGCTGGTGACCGTGCCCGATG
This sequence comes from Sphingomonadales bacterium, assembly GCA_034668265.1. GTDB lineage: Bacteria > Pseudomonadota > Alphaproteobacteria > Sphingomonadales > Sphingomonadaceae > Sphingomicrobium. The sequence goes on along the minus strand of JAXDPR010000194.1, from coordinate 3,005 downwards.
CAGCGGTTGATGCGCTGGCAGGCAAGTCGGGAGCCGCAGTCGCGCTTACCGTTCCGGTTGCCGCCGATCGGGCGGAGACCACCAATGCGATCGGCTATCTGAAGGGCAGCGATCCCGCGGCCGGCGCCCTCCTGTTCTCGGCACATCTCGACCATCTCGGAGTGCGGCCGGACGGAACGATCATGCACGGGGCGAATGACGATGCGTCGGGCACGACGGCGGTGCTCGAGCTCGCCAATGCGCTCGCCACAGGCAAGACTCCCAAGCGCAGCATCCTGTTCGTCGCCTATGGCAGCGAAGAGATTGGCGAATATGGCTCGACCTATTTCGGGGAGCATCCGCCGATCCCGCTCAGCCAGATCATCACCAACGTCGAATTCGAGATGATTGGCGCTCAGGATCCAAAACTTCCGACGAATACGCTGATGATGACTGGCTTCGACCGTTCGAACCTGGGCGGCGCGTTGAAGCAGCACGGAGCGCTCGTCACCGGCGACCCTTATGCCGATCAGCATTTCTTCGAGCGGTCCGACAATTACGCTTTGGCGTTGAAAGGAATTGTCGTTCACACGGTCTCGGGCTGGGCCGTCACGCCGACCTATCATCAGCCGACGGACACCTACGCAAACCTCAACATCCCCTTCATGACCGGCGCGATCCGGTCGCTAGTGGCGCCGCTGGAATGGCTGGCAAACAGCGACTTCGTGCCGGCGTGGAAGCAGGGCGGCCAGCCAAAATAGCGTTAGCTGGGTTAGTCGGCGCGCTTGAACCGGCGTGGCGGTCCGCCTTCGGCGTCAACCTCGTAACCGTCGCGCTGCATCGTCCAAACGGCGGCCATCGGCTGCTCCGGGCTCGTCGCGGTCGCATGGATGGTCCCGGCGAACCTCCAGTTACCGCCAGCGAGGTCTGCCGTCCCCGTTCCTAGCCCGCCGATGGAGTTCCAGTAAGTGAAGATCACTTGTTGGCCCTTGGCGCTGTAGAGCGCCTCGCCCTCATAAACAATGCGTCCGTCGACCGTGACGACATGGCGATCACGGACATGCTGCCCGCCGTAGACGCTCTCGAAGCAATGCTTGTCGATGCCGTGGTTCCCGGGAGCGGGACCCGCCCAGCAATGGCCGACTAGCGCCTCCCACGGCTTCAGCGGCGGCTCCGCAATCGGGGTTGCCGCAGCCGCAGCCAGTACGAATATTGATGCGATCATTGGCTACCTCCGCTCTGGTTCGAAACTATGCGCTTTCCCGCGCCGCCAGCGAGTCGACGTGCGTGCGCAACTGCGCGACGGCGCGGTCGAAATGGCCGATGTCGCGGAAGGTGCGCGCCTGCATCACACCGCCTTCCATGACGTTGAGCGTCAGCTCGGCCAGGGCCCGGAAATCTGTGCCGGCACTGAAGCGGTCGGCCGCCATGCCGAGGCATTGCTCGACCGCCCCGATCCAGGCCTCGAAGTTGGCGGCGAGCAGCAGTCGCACTGACTCGTCTGGCTCGTGAAGCTCAAGCGCCAGGCTGCCGATCGGGCAACCGTAGGTATAGTCGGTCTCGACTAGCGCGCGGCGATAGCTGCCGAGTAATGCAAAGATGCGCTCGATGGGATCGTCGATGCCGTTCCACACCGGTTCGAGCAGCGCCGGGCCGATGCCGTCGCGGTAGGCTTCGAGCACTGCGACCAGCAGATCCTGCTTGCCCGGGAAGAAGTAGTAGAGACTACCGCTGTTGACCTGGCTACGGCTCAAAATGTCGGCGATCGAGGTCGAGCCGTACCCTTTGAGCCAGAACAGCTCCATCGCCGCTTCGACAATCCGCGTGCACGTGTCCTTCGCCATTCCGAATGATTAGTTGAACGTTCAATCAAGGGTCAACCGAAGAATGCGTTATCTGTGCGGCAGATCCTGATGGGGAAACATCCAATGAAGTGGTTGGACCGCGGGCTTTCGTGCCTCCTCATACTTGGAAGCATCGGCCACACATTCGGCGTGCTCAATTTCTATAAGGATCCGCACACGCTCTTCTGGTCGCTGACGGCGAGCGAGCTCATCTTCCTGCTCGCGGCGATCAACCTGCTGCGGACTTGGCGGCCAGCCGACCGGGCGCTCGCGGCCATCACGGCGGCCGCGTCGGCGGCCTACCTGCTCTTCACGTTGCGCTTCGGCCAGCTGATCGGCGACATGACCGATTTCCGCGTGATCCTGTTCGGCGTGCTCAGCCTGGGATTGACCGCCTTCGGAATACGGGACGCACTCCGCGCCCGCTGACCGCGTCAGATGTGAATCGGCTTGCCCGTGACTGCCATTGCCGCTTCCTTCAGCGCCTCGTTGTGGGTCGGGTGGGCGTGGCAGGTGTAGGCGATGTCTTCGCTCGTCGCGCCGAACTCCATCGCCTGGACGGCCTGGGCGATCATCGTGCCCGCGACCGAGGCGATCATCCACACCCCGAGCACGCGGTCTGTCTTCGCATCGGCGATGACTTTGACGAAGCCGTCGGTCTCGCGGTTGGTCTTGGCGCGGCTGTTGGCGAGCATGGGAAATTTCCCAACCTTGACCTCGCCATGCTCCTTGGCCTGCTCCTCGGTGAGGCCGACGCCGGCGATTTCGGGCATGGTGTAGACCACCGACGGGATCACATCGTGGTTCACGATGCCGGTGAGGCCGGCGATATTCTCGGCGACCGCAATGCCTTCGTCCTCGGCCTTGTGGGCGAGCATCGGGCCGGGGATGACGTCGCCGATCGCCCAGATGCCCGGGACGGAGGTGCGGAACTCGTGGTCGGTCTCGATCTGGCCGCGCTGGTTGGTCTGCAAGCCCGCCTTGTCGAGGCCGAGGCCATTGGTGTTGGGGCGGCGGCCGATCGAAACGAGCACGACGTCGGCTTCGATCGTCTCGGCCGCGCCGCCTGCCGCGGGTTCCGTCGTCAGCGTCACGGTGTCGCCCTTCCGCTCCGCCTTGGCGACCTTGGTGGAGAGCCGGAATTCGACGCCCTGTTTCTTGAAAATCTTGTTGGCTTCCTTG
>JAXDPR010000193.1:0-6617 GCA_034668265.1 Sphingomonadales bacterium | reverse complement strand
GAAAGCGCTGCACGAGCCGTTCCGGACGATCACTTTGTTCAACCCGATCGTTCACGTGATCAGCGGCTTCCGCTGGAGCTTCTATTCGGTCGCCGACGTGCCAGTCTGGTCGTGCATCGCCGTCACCCTGGCGATCATCGCGTTGTGCATGGCGGTGATCGCGTGGATGTTTCGGACGGGTTACAGGCTCAAGCAGTAAGCTCCGGCGACCGCGCGCTCTCGCCCTGGTTCGCGCGCTCGAAGCCCTGGCCATCTAAATTCTGCGCGACGAAATCCCAGTTGACGATGTTCGAGAGCACGGAGCTCGCGAACCTCGGCCGCTCGTTGCGATAGTCGATGTAATAAGCATGCTCCCACACATCGAGCGTGAACAAAGGCACCATGCCGTCGTGGACAATCGGCGTGTCGGCATCGTGCAGCGAGGTAACGCGCAAGCTTCCGCGATCGAGCACCAGCCACGCCCAGCCGTTGGAGAAGTGATTGACCGCCTCCTCCTGCAACTTGTCGAGCAGCGTCTGGGGATTGCCGAAGGCGTCCTCGATCAGCTTGGCGAGCTTGCCGTCGGGCTGCTGGCCCTTGGCCGGCGCCAGGCATTGCCAGAAGAAGCTGTGGTTCCACAGCTGCGCGCTATTGTTGAACAGCTTGTTGTTGGCGGATTCCTTAGCTTTCCTGACGATTTGGACCAGCGAGGCGCCGCCGAGACCCTGATCGCCTTCGATCAGCTCGTTGGTCTTGGCGACATAGGCCTTGTGATGCTTGCCGTGGTGAAACTCGAGCGTTTCGGCCGACATGACCGGGGCGAGCGCATCCTTGGCGTAGGGCAATTCGGGCAGCTGGAAGGGCATGGCAAGCAACTCCTGTACGTCGCGGAACGAATGTTCCGACGAATGAGCCCCCGCCCGAGCAGGATGCGAGATGCTTGCGCCGCGGCGAATTTCAACCCAAGAAACGATGACGAAGCGACGTTTCGCGCCGAAGCGCGGGTTAGGTCGTTTGAAAGGGGGAAAGAATGGGCAAGTTCTTCGAAAATCTCGGGGCTGTGCTGATCGCCGGCCTCGTTCTTGCGGTGCTGCTGATTCTCCTCCCGGACTCGGGCTATGCCAATTCGGTAGGCGCGAACAATTTGTGGCTGGGCCTGTTCCAGTGGTTCCATGTCTTCTTCGGCATCACCTGGATCGGGCTGCTCTACTATTTCAACTTCGTGCAGATCCCGACCATGCCCAAGGTCCCGGCCGAGCTGAAGCCGGGGGTGAGCAAGTATATCGCGCCGAGTGCCCTCTTCTATTTCCGCTGGGGCGCGGTTTTCACCCTGCTGACCGGGCTCATCACCGCCTACCTTTATGGCGAGGAGAAGGCCCTGCTGCTCAATGATCCGTCCAACCGGCTGATCGGCATCGGCATGTGGCTGGGACTGATCACGGCCTTCAACGTATGGTTCGTGATCTGGCCTAACCAGAAGAAGGCGCTGGGAATCGTCGCGGCCGATGACGCGGCCAAGGCAAAAGCAGCGCGGACCGCGATGATCTTCTCGCGGACCAACACCTTGCTGTCGATCCCGATGCTGCTGGCGATGACCAACGCGCACTAGGCGCGCGCGTTCGATTAACCGCGGCTAGGACGCGTCCTGCAGCCGATGCCGCTTCAGCGCGTGGCGTAGCTGGTCGTAGCTGAGACCGAGCGCCCCAGCCGTCGCGCGCTGGTTGAAGCGGTTGCGATTGAGTGCTTCCTCAAGCAGCTGGCGCTCGTAGTCGGCAACGGAAGCGCGAAAGTCGCTGGTCGGAACCGCGGCAGGCTGCGGAGCATCCTGGGTCTCGGGCACTGCAGCGACAGGACTCGCGAAAATCGACGCCGGACCCTCCAACCCCGGCGCCCAGGGCGAATGGAACGGGTCGAACTGGATCTCGTCGACCGACCGCTCGGGATCTTCGTGCCGGTAGACCGCTCGCTCGACCACGTTCCTAAGCTCACGGACGTTGCCCGGCCAGTGATAGGCTTCGAACGCTGCGAGCGCGCGCGGAGTGAAGCCTGGCCAGTTCGACCAGTCCAGCTCGACCGCCATGCGCCGCGCGAAATGCTCGGCGAGGAGCGGCACATCGCCCTGCCGCGCCCGCAGCGGCGGCAAGGTGATGACCTCGAACGACAGGCGGTCGAGAAGATCCGCCCTGAACTTGCCCCTGTCGACCTGCGAAGGCAGATTCTCGTTCGTCGCCGCGACGATGCGCACATCGACGCTGATCGGCTTGGAAGCGCCGATGCGCGTGATCTCGCCATATTCTGTTGCGCGCAGGAGCCGGTCCTGGGCGGGCATCGATAAGGTGCCGAGCTCATCGAGGAACAAGGTCCCGCCGTCGGCCTCCTCGAAGCGCCCGTGACGGGTCTTGGCGGCGCCGGTGAAGCTTCCCGCTTCGTGGCCGAAAAGCTCGGCCTCGATCAGGTTTTCCGGCATCGCCGCGCAGTTCATGATAATCAGCGGCCCGGCCCAGCGCGAAGAGAGATGGTGAAGACGTTCGGCGATGAACTCCTTGCCCGTGCCCCGTTCGCCGATCACCAGCACCGGCCGGTTGAGCGGCGCGGCGCGGCTCGCCCGCTCGACCGCGTCGAGGAAGGCAAGGCTCTGGCCGATAAACTGGTCTGTCCGCTCCATCTGTCCTTCAATCAAGATTCTGTCCGACAGTTGGTGGCAAGTCCCACCAATTGGCAAGGATTTTCGCGCCCTTTTGCGGCCCAAAATCAAGAATATCCCATAACTTTGCCTTTTCTTTGAAAATGGCACGACACTTGAATGGTCTAAGATAGGTATAGGGCCCTGAATGATCGAATATGAGGTAGCTCGATGAGCATTTTTTCCCGAACACGGGATATCTTCGCCGCAAACATCACCGAGATGCTCGACCGCTCGGAAGATCCGGCGAAGATGATCCGGATGGTTATCCTCGAGATGGAGGAAACGCTGGTCGACGTTCGCGCATCCGCCGCCCGCTGCATCGCCGACGGCAAGGAGATGCGTCGCGCGCTATCGCGCCTGGACGAGCTTCAGAAGAACTGGACGGAGAAGGCCGAGCTCGCTCTGTCGAAGGACCGCGAGGACCTCGCGAAGGCCGCGCTGATCGAGCGCCAGAAGGCCGCCGACATGGGTGAAGGTCTGCGCGAGGAGATCAAGGTCATCGACGACACGCTCAAGGCCTATGAAGGCGACATTGCCAAGCTGCAGGGCAAGCTGCGCGAGGCGCGGGCTCGCCAGAATGCAATCGCCACGCGGTTCGAGAGTGCCGTCACCCGGGGCCGCGCCCGCGAAATCATGAACGGCAGCCGCACCGAGGACGCGTTCAGCCGGTTCGAGGTTCTCGAGCGGCGCGCGGACTTCGCCGAGGGCCGCGCCGACGCGCTCGGCATGACCGGGCCGAAGAGCCTCGAAGAGGAAATCGCGGAGCTGAAGGCCGCGGAGTCAGTGGATGCCGAGCTCGAAGCCATGAAGGCTTCGCTCAAGGCCAGGGGGAAGTAACATAATATGGAAGACATTCTTGGACCAATGGCCGGCATCCTGGCCATCGTCATTCTGTTTCTCGGCCTGCCGTGGCTGGTGTTCCACTACATCACCAAATGGAAGACGGCAGCGACGCTGACGTCAGGCGACGAAAAGCTTCTCGACGAGTTGCACGACGCGGCGCGACGGCTCGACGACCGGCTGTGCACGATCGAACGGATCATGACCGCCGAAAATCCGGACTGGCGCCAACAGTGCGTGCCCGGCCGAGAAGACCGCCGGCGCCTGCTCGCGGACGGTGAGTAGAATGGCCTATAACCGCTATCCCGCGCCGCAAGAGCGCTCCAACCGGCCGGTCGAGCGGTCGGATGAGCCGCACTATGTGAGCGAACCGGACTATTATTCCGCGCAACCGGCCAGTCGCACGCGCTTCTATCGCGACAAGCGCAACGGAAAGCTGTTCGGTGTCTGCGCTGGAATCGCCGATTATACCGGCTTCGACGTCAGCCTGGTGCGCGTGTGCTTCCTCGCCGCGATGTTCATGAGCGGCGGCGGCGTCGTCCCCTTTTATTTCATCGCCGCGATGGTGACTCCGACCAAGCCGAGGTCGCTTGAGCGCGTCGACCGCGAGGAAACGCAGTTCTGGCAAGGCGTGCGCGCCTCGCCGGCACGCGCCGCGCGCGAGATCAGCTCGCGGCTCAAGGACGTCGACCGCCGACTCGCGGACATCGAAAGCTATGTGACAACCGAAAATCGTTCGCTCGCCCGCGAGATTGAAGCTTTGGCGATCGACAAGGGAGGAAATGCGTAATGATTGGCCCCGGTGAAGTTATGGTTGCAATGACTGTCATCGGCCTGCCGGTCATTGCGCTGCTCGTAATCGCCAATCGGTGGTTCAAATTGCGCGAGAAGAAGCTCGACGTAGAAGCCGGGATGGCCGCGGAGAAGGCCGCCCAATATGCCTCGCGCTCGCATGAGCTCGAAGACCGGGTCCGAGTGCTCGAGCAGATCGTGACGGATGGCGGCGCCCAGACCGCGGCGCAGATCGAGGCGCTACGGAGCGCGCCATCGCGACGCACTCCGAAAATCGCGCGCCGCGAGCAACAAGAATCGCTCAATCAAGGAGAATGACTTGGAACCGTCCCTTCTCATTTTCTTCGTGATCGTCGTCGCTGTCCCGGTTCTCGGCGGAGTCGCAGTGAGCGCGTTCCAGCGCTGGCTTCAGCACAAGGAAAAAATGAGCCACCTTCTCGCTCACGAGACGGCCGAAAAAGCCGCGCAATATGCGGCGCGGACCCATGAGCTTGAGGAACGCGTGCGCGTGCTCGAACAGATTGCCACGGACGGCGGCGTGCACACTGCCGCGCAGATCGAGGCGCTACGGGATCCGCCGCGGCGAGCCAGCGCCAGGCGCGTCGCTATCGGCGACCCCGCGGCTTGATTCGCGCGTCGCCATCACGACATGAAGCATCGACGATAAGGGGGCGCTCACGTGCAAGATGTGGCAAGTTGGATTTGGGTACTCATCCCGCTGGCGGCGATTAGCATCGCCCCCTTCAAGATGTGGATGCGAATCAAGGAAAAGCAGATCGAGGCGCAGACCAGCCTTGCCGCCGAAAAGAGCGCCCAATATGCCCAGCACATGGAGCGCGTCGAAGCCCGGTTGCGCGTGCTTGAGCAGATCGTCACCGACGGCGGCGCGCAGACCGCGGCACAAATCGAAGCCCTGCGCGACCAGGCGCGGATCCCGATTAAGGATGAGGCCAGATGAACCCCTTCGAGTTCGTCCTTGCGGTTCTCATCCTGGTGTTCGCGTTCACCATCATCAGGCACAAGATGGGCATCCCCATCCGATCGATGCGCGAGATGCGGGGGGATCCGCCGGTCAACGGCGTGGAAAATGAACGCCTTCGCGGCCAGGTTCAGCAGCTCCAGGACCGGATCCGGGTCCTCGAGCGCATCGTCACCGACCACGGCGCCCAGACCGCAGCTCAGATCGAGGCGCTGCGCGAGCACGACCGGATGGACGAGGACAAAGCCTGATGGACAGCGGACAAATAATGGTCGTGATGATTGTGGCGATCGTCATGGTTGCCTCGATCATCAAGTCGAGGATCCGTGGGCCTTATCGCAATCGCGGTGGCCCCCATCCGGAAGACAGCCAGGCGCAAGTGGAAAACCGGCACCTGCGCGACGAAGTCTCTCAGCTCAAGGAGCGCATCAAGGTCCTTGAGCGCATCACGGTCGACAAGGAAAACAGTCTGGCCCGCCAGATCGACGAGCTTCGGGACCGCTAGTTAGCCGCCTTGGCGGGTGGTAGGGCTCGGCCCATGGCCGGCCTCCCTGCCCTTTCCGACATCCTCGACGAATATGAGCTGGTCGATGCCGAAGACCGCTACCGGCTGCTGATCGATCTCGGCCGCCAGCTCGAGCCGATGCCCGACGCGCTCAAGACCGACGCAACCAAGGTCCGCGGCTGCTCGGCTTCGGTCTGGGTCTACCCGACCGTCGACAGCGGCCGCCTCCATTTTCTCGCCGACAGCAATGCCGCGATCACCAAGGGCGTCGTCGCGCTGGTGCTGAGCGCGGTCCAGGACAAGCCGGCCTCGGAAGTCGCGTCACTCGATATTGCAGCCTCGCTCGCGCCGTTCGAGCTTTCAAAACATCTCAGCGCCAACCGGACACAGGGAGTGCCCAATATGATCGCGCTCGTGAAGGAGACCGCGGAACGCTATGCTGCCGCCGCCTAGCAAAATGGCGATGCTTCCTTCTGGCCAGCTCCGGAACTTATGTTATCGTCGGGCAGTCTCCAGCGTAACGGGGGTGGTATGGAGAACGATTCAATACGGGCGAGCGGAACCGACACGCTCGTCGACATCTGGATAGACGGCAAAGTTCGGGCGATCTGCATCACGCGGGAAGCGATTGGGGCGTACCTCGATTTCGACCGCGCCGAAGGCATGAGCGACGAAGACCGGTGCGATTTCGTCAAAAACAATCTTTCGCTGGTCCTTAAAGCGGCGAAGGCAAGGCTTCGGGATCAGGATCCGACGGCAAATAATATCGTCATCGATGCGGGTCACCTTGCCCGGCCCGATGGCAAAGCAACCGATCGACGGCAGAAAGAACGCCG
>JAXDPR010000192.1:0-6876 GCA_034668265.1 Sphingomonadales bacterium | reverse complement strand
ATCTACACCCGCATTTACCTCCGGCGAGCCGGCATGAGCGGCAGCAAGCTCCGTTCGCGCGCCGCGCTCGACATCGCGCTCGATGGTTTGGGTAGCCCGCCGGCCGGCCTGCGGTTCGAGCCCAACGATCACCAGACCGACGCACTGATCACCGCGGCGGGAATGCGTCAGCTTGCGTTGACCGAGCCGCGCGCCTTCGATCCCGAAGGGCTGACGCCAGAGATCGCCCGAACCGAAGGCTGGACGTTCGGCGTGCTATAATTAGAGAAGGCGCGCGAGAGCCGGATTAGCTCAGTTGGTAGAGCAGCGGTTTTGTAAACCGAAGGTCGCGGGTTCGAATCCTGCATCCGGCACCATTTTCGTCTGGAGCCATGCCGGGGGCATGGCGAAGCCGAAAATCCGAGCGACGCGAGGGCAGCCCACAGGACATCCGGGGGATGTCCGAAGCCGCGGCTCAGGGGACTTCGACCTCCACCCACATCGGCGCGTGGTCGCTGGTCTTCTCCCAGCCGCGCGGGCTGCGGTCCACGCCCGCGCCTTTCAGCCGCTTCGCCAATGACGGGCTGAGCAGCGCATGGTCGATGCGGATGCCCGCATCGCGCTCGAACGAGTTCCGCCAATAGGGCCAGAAGGTGTAGATCCGCTCGTCGGGATGGAGGTGGCGGATGGCGTCGTTCCAGCCCTGGCCGACCAGCTCGCGATACTTCTGGCGCGCCGCCGGGGCGAACAGCGCATCCTTCGCCCAGCGCTCGGGCTTGTAGACGTCCATCTCGGTCGGGATGACGTTGTAATCGCCGATCAGGACCGCCGGCACCTTGCTGTCGAGCAGGCCCTCAGCATGTGCCTTCAGCGCATCGAGCCAGGCGAGCTTGTAATCGAACTTCGGCCCCGGCCACGGATTTCCATTCGGCGCGTACATGTTACCGACGAGGATGCCACAGACTGCCGCCTCGATGTACCGGCTCTGCTCGAGGTTGGGGTCGCCCGGAAGGGCGCGGCGCGTCTCGACCGGCTCGCCGACCCGCGAAAGCAGCGCAACCCCGTTCCAGCTACGCTGGCCGTACCAGACCGCCGAATAGCCGAGCGCCTCTAGCGCCGCCTGCGGGAACGCTTCGTCCGTGCATTTCAGTTCCTGGAGGCCGACGATGTCCGGACGGAATTCCTCGAGCCAACGGCTGAGCACCTGCAGCCGGCTGTTGATGCCGTTGATATTGTAGCTCGCGATTCGCAGGCGCCGCTTTCTGGCCATCGGCCGGAACAACATTCCGCGCGGCGATTCCGTTCATCGCGCCGAGTCGCACAGGAGTCCCACAGGTTTATCCACCGATTCATTCACAGATTTCCATGCACCTATGTGATTCAAGGCTGGAACAACCGGAAGCCTCGTGTATTGTTGTCTTGTGCTTCGGAAGTCGAAAGACGGAAGAAGCATGGAACCCCGGCAACTTCGGTTGCCGGGGTTTACTCGTTTATGGGCCCCGGAATTTGTGCGCTCAGAGCGCCGCCGGATCGGCCTCGGCCAGCGTCAGCCTCTTCGACAGGTCCGCCAGCGGGTACTTGTTCCCGTTCGCGCAGTTGAACAGCAGCACGCGCTCGTCCTCGCGCACCAGTCCCCGTTCACGCGCCAGGCGCCACGCGGCCAGCACTGCTCCCCCTTCCGGGCAAAGCAATAAGCCGTCATCACGCGCGGCATCCTCGACCCCTTTCAGGATCGCCTCCTCGGAGACGGCCAGCGCGGCTCCACCGCTCTCGCGCACCGCGCGCAGGATCAGCAAATCGCCGACCGCCTTGGGCACGCGGATGCCTGTCGCGACCGTGACAGGATTGTCCCACCGTTCGGCGAACTCCTCGCCCTTCTCGAACGCGCGGACAATCGGCGCGCAGCCTTCTGCCTGGACCGCGTACATCCGCGGCCGCTTCGACCCGATCAGGCCAACCGCCTCCAGCTCATCGAACGCCTTCCACATGCCAATCAGGCCGGTTCCGCCGCCGGTCGGATAAAAGATCGCATCGAGCAGCTCCCAGCCGAGCTGCTCGGCAAGCTCGAACCCCATCACTTTCTTGCCTTCGAGGCGGTACGGCTCCTTCAACGTCGAGCAGTCGAACCACAGGCCTTGCGCCGCGCCCTTGCCAACCAGCGCCCCGCATTCGTCGATCTGGCCGTCCGCGACATAGACCCGCGCACCATAAGCAGCGGTCTCGGTAATATTGATCGCGGGCGTCTCGGCCGGGCAGATCACCACCGTCTCGATCCCGGCTCGCGCGCCATAAGCGGCAAGCGCCGCTCCGGCATTGCCGTTGGTCGGCAGCGCGATCCGCTTGATCCCGAACTGCCTCGCCATGGTCACCGCCATCGCCAGGCCGCGCGCCTTGAACGACCCGGTCGGCAGCCGCCCCTCGTCCTTGACCAGCAGGTTCGCGCCCCCCGTGCGCGTCAACGTGACGATCGGCGTCTCGCCCTCGCCGAGGCTGACCGGCGCTGTGCCTTCGGGCAGCGGCAGCAGCTCACTCCACTTCCACATCCCGGGCTCGCGCGCGGCGATGCTGTCGCGGGTAAGGGTGCGCTTCGCCGCCTCGAAATCGTAGCGCACCAACAGCGGCTTGCCCGCGCGGCTGAGGTTATGGACTTGGCCGGCTTCATAGCGCTCGCCGGTCAGCGAGCATTCGAGATGCGTGACGTTCATCAGCAGCGGGCGTCCGTCAGACGGCCCTGCTCGATCTGGATGGTGCAATGGCCGATCGCGAAGCGGTCATGGAGCATGACCCGCGCCGAATGCAGGACCGCGTCGCTCGCCCCGTCCGGGAGCACCAGGTGGACAGTGAGCGCCGTCTCCGTCGTGCTGAGTGGCCAGATGTGCAAGTGATGCACGCCCTCGACGCCGGGCAGCGAGGCAAGCGCGGCTTCAACCTCTTCCGGCTCGATACCCTGCGGCACGCCCATCAGCGACATGCCGACCGATTCGCGGAGCAGCCCGACGCTGCCCCACAGGATCACCACCGCCACCGCAAGGCTCATCACCGGATCGACCCATTGCTGCCGGGTCCACAGGATTATCAAGCCGGCGATCACCACTCCCGCGGACACGGCGGCGTCGGCGGCCATGTGCGTGAAGGCGGCGCGGGCGTTGAGGTCGCGCTCGCGACCGCGCGCAAACAACAACGCGGTGAGCAGGTTGACGATGATCGCCACCGCCGCGACCCAGATCATGGCATGCGGGTCGGCCGGTGACGGCTTGAGCAGGCGCCGGATCGCTTCGGCCGCGATCGCGCCGACCGCGACCAGCAGAAACAAGGCATTGATCAGCGCCGCAAGGATCGACGCCTTCTTGAGTCCGTAGGTAAAGCGCGGGGAAGGCGAGCGCCTGGCCATCACCGCTCCCGCCCAGCCGACTACCAAACCGAGCACGTCGGACAGATTGTGCCCGGCGTCCGAAATCAGCGCCATCGAATTGCCGAGGATCCCGAAGGTCAGCTCCAGGGCGACGATCGCGGCGTTGAGCGCGATCCCGAGCGCGAAGGCGCGGGTGAAGTCGTCGCGATGGTGGCTGTGGCCGGACATTGGGACGCGCCCTAGCCGACCCGCTCGTTGGCGGGCAAACCGCCGGTCGAAAATGAACGGCACTTCGTCGTTTGTTCACCTTGAGATAATATATCATTCGCTTTACGGAGGCCCTGATTTCTTCACACAGCAGGGGCCATCCCAGTGAATCGTTCACATTTCTGCGCCGCCGTCGCGGCGGTTCTTCCGGCCTTCCCGGCGATCGCCCAGCCTGCGCCGGCGGCGGATCAGTCGAACGCCGCCGCTCCCGACAACGCCGCGGGTGGAGCGGGCACCGAGTCGGCCGCCCCGGCGCCTGCACCGCCGAAGAACAGCAGCATCGTCATCACCGGACGCCGTCTCGACGTTGCGCGCGATTCCATCACGCCGTCGCTCGGCGCCAGCCAATATACCTTCACCCAGGAAGCGCTTCAAAAACAGCCGGGAGGAACCAACCTCACGCTCAACAAGTCGCTGCTCCAGGCGCCCGGCGTCGTCCAGGACAGCTACGGCGTGGTCCACGTGCGCAATGAGCATGCCAACCTCCAGTACCGCCTGAACGGGGTCATCGTTCCCGAAAGCATCAGCGGCTTCGGAACGACGTTCGACCCCAGGATCGCAAGTTCGATCCAGCTCATCACCGGCACGCTGCCCGCTCAATACGGCTACCGAACCGCGGGCGTGATCAACTTCAAGACGCAGTCGGGCCTGCTCGGCAACGGCGGCGAGGTCGGCGTTTACGGCGGCAGCTTCAGCTGGCTCGAGCCGAGCGCCATGATCCAGGGCTCGAGCGGCAATTTCAGCTATTTCGCGTCCGGCAGCTACTTCCGCAACGACCTCGGGATCGAGAATCCGGAGCCGACGCGTCACGCCATCCACGATCGAACCACGCAGTACCGGCCGTTCGTATATCTCTCCGACATCCTGTCGGAGAGCAGCAGAATCTCGCTGTTCGGCGGCAGCTTCATCGGCAACTTCCAAATCCCCAATGTTCGGGGCGAGGAGCCGGCCTTCACCGTCAACGGCGTCTCAAACTTCGATTCCACGAAGCTCGACCAGAACCAGCGCGAGATCACGCATTACGGCGTCGCCGCCTATCAATATGCCGGCGACAAGCTGAACTTCCAGATCGCACCGTTTGTCCGTTACTCGCAGACGCGGTTCACTCCTGACCCGAACCACGGCGACATCATCTTCACCGGCTTCGCCGACGCGGCGCGCCTAAGCAGCCTCGCCGCTGGAGTGCAGGGGGACGGCAACCTTGAGGTCGGCAAGAATCACAATGTCCGCTTCGGTGTCTTCTTCCAGAACGAGCGCACAACCTCGCGCGTCCTCTCGACCGTACTACCGGTCGGGCCCGACCCGAGTTGCGAGGATCCGGAGAGTGCGGACTGCCCGGTTGTCCAGACCAGCGACGTTCCAATCAACATTGTGGACGCACACACGAAGACCGGCCAGCTCTACGGCATCTACTTGCAGGACGAATGGAAGCTCACGCCGAAGCTGACGCTCAACTATGGCGCGCGCTTCGATGTTGTGCACGCGTTCACCCACGAAAATCAGCTCAGCCCGCGCGCCAATCTCGTGTGGCAGGCGTCGCCGCTCACCACCTTCCACCTCGGCTATGCGCGGACCTTCACGCCGCCGCCGCAAGAGCTGATCGCTCCGGCCGACGTTGCGCTGTTCGACGGCACAACCAAGGAGTCGGAGATCAAGTTCGGCGGCCCGGTAAAGGCCGAGCGCGAACATTATTTCGACGCCGGCGTCGAGCAGCGCTTCAATGGCGGGTTCAAGCTTGGGCTCGACGCTTATTATAAGAAGAAAAAGAACCTGCTCGATGAGGGCCAGTTCGGCGCGGCGGTTGTCCTTTCGCCGTTCAATTATGCCACGGGCTATGCCTGGGGCGTCGAGCTCAGCAGCAATTACGCGCATGGGCCAATCGACCTTTATGCGAACGTCGCGCGCGGCCAGGAGAAGGCGAAAGACATCATCTCGAGTCAATATTTCTTCGCGCCTGACGAGATCGCCTACATCCAGAACCACTACATCTTCACCGATCACTCACAGAATTTGACCGCGTCGGGCGGCGGCAGCTACACGATCAAGAACGGCCTCGGTACGCTCGTTCCGACGGTGGACTTCATCTATGCTTCCGGCCTCCGCACCGACGACCCCAACGGCATCGTCCCGAACGGCGGTGAGCTTCCCGGCTATTGGGTGTTCAACGCCGGCATAGCGCAGAACTTCGACGGTCCAGGACTGCTGAAGGGCGTGACGATCCGCGCCGACGTGCTCAACCTGTTGGACAAGAGCTATCAGATCCGCAGTGGCAGCGGCGTCGGCGTCGGCGCGCCGCAATGGGGTCAGCGCCGCGGAATCTTCATCGGGCTCAGCAAGAAGTTCGGCTGATATTCCTCGCGAAAAGAGGCGGCTCGGGTAGGGTCCGAACCGCCTCTTGGTTGCGCGCCCGGGGAGAGGTGCGCGCGGGGGATAGGAAAGCGTCAGATATCGATGCCGGCGGCGATCGCCTCGAGCTTGCGGACCCGTTCGCGAAGGTCGGCAATCTCGATCCGGCCGGTTGCGGGCGGAAGTCCGCGGTCGCCGAGCGACTGGGCCAGCTCCATCTTCTTTAGCTCGAGCCAGCCGCCCCACGCCCTGAGCGCTGCAAGGCTTGCCCCGCCAAGTCCGGCGATCACGCTTCCGGACAGCACTGCAATCGTCAGAGGGTCCATCACTTTTCCTCCTGCCGGAGCGCTTCGATCTCGCGCGCCAGCTGTTCATTCTGGCTGTTGATGTGGTGGTCGATCGCCATCAGCCGACGGTCGGTCTGGTCGAGATCATTGACCATCGCGTGCGTGGTCGGCCGGCGGCTGGCGGCCATCTCCATACGGTCGAAGTCGCTCATCCGGCTTTTGCCGACGACCGACCTTTTCTTCTGCACTGCGAGGTAGATGCCGATCGCGGCATAAGCGATCAGGGTCAGCTTGAAGCTGATGAAGATTGCCGCGGCGACGAAGCCGATGCGGATGAAGGTCGGGTCGATCCCGGTCATCGCGCCGATGGTCGAAGCCACTCCGGCGACCTTCGCATCCTTGCGGTCGAGCGAGTAAGGATAGATTTTGCGCGCCATAATCATTTTCCCCCTTAGTTGCTGCGCGCTTTGAGCGCGGCTTTCATTGCTTCGAGCTCGGCGTCGATCTTCTCGCCGGCTTTCAGTTGGTCGATCTCGTCTTCGAGGCTGCCGATGCCAAGCGCATCGCAGCGCCCTTCGGCGAAGTCAGCGCGGCGTTCGAGCAGCTCGAACTTGGCGAACGCATCGGCGGTACGGCTGCCGTGAA
>JAXDPR010000191.1:0-2655 GCA_034668265.1 Sphingomonadales bacterium | reverse complement strand
CAAGCTGGAACAAGCACGGCTGGATCGACTGGCCGACCAAGATTGCGGCGAAGCTCGCGCCAATCGTCGGCGCCAAACCCAGCGAGTTGCTGATCGCCGATTCGACCAGTGTCTGCCTGTTCAAGCTGCTCGCGGCAGCCGCGCGTACCCGGCCGGGCCGCAAGATCGTGCTCACTCAACGCCGCAACTTCCCGACCGATCTCTATGTCGCGCGGGGCTTGTGCGACCTGCTCGGCCTGACGCTGAAGGCGGTTGAGCCGGACGAGGTCGTCGGCGCCATCGACGCCGACACAGCGGTCGTCACCCTGACCCATGTCGATTACCGCTCGGCCGCCTTCCATGACATGCGCGCGGTCAACGAGGCCGCCCGAGCTGCCGGCGCGCTCGTCGTATGGGACCTGTCGCACAGCGCGGGTGCCGTCGAGCTCGACCTGAACGGGACTGGGGCCGAGCTCGCGGTCGGTTGCGGCTACAAATATCTGAACGGCGGCCCCGGCGCTCCCGCCTTCCTCTACGTCGCCGAGCATCTGCAGGGCGAGCTCCGCTCACCGCTCCAGGGCTGGATGGGCCATGCCGAACCCTTCGCCTTCGTCGATGATTTCCGGCCAGCCGAAGGAATGCTGAAGTTCCTCACCGGCACGCCGTCGATCCTCGCGCTCGCCGCGCTGGGGGCTGGCCTAGCGACCTTCGACGGCATCGCCATGAGCGACATCGCCGCCAAGTCGCGCTCGCTCTCGCAGCTGTTCGTCGATGAGGTCGAGGCGCGCTGCGGCAACGAGGTCCGCCTTGCCTCGCCGCGCAACCGGATGGAGCGTGGCAGCCACGTCGTCTTCGCTCACCCGGAAGGTTACGCGGTGATGCAGGCGCTGGGCGCGCGCGGCGTGATCGGCGACTTCCGCGCGCCGGACCTGATGCGCTTCGGCTTCGCCCCGCTTTACAACCGCCACGCCGAGGTGTTCCGCGCGGCCGAAATTCTCGCGGAAATCGTCGCCACACGCGAATGGGACCAGCCGCGCTTCAAGCAGCGCGCGAAGGTGACCTAGGGCCTCGGCGTCTTCATCCGCATCGCATCGAGGCTCCAGGCGCCAGGCCCGGCCGCCGCGATATAGAGGAAGATGAAGCAGAACAGGATCGCGCCTTCGCCCATGTTCGCCACCGGCCACGGGCCCTTCGGAAAATGCTGCATCCAGTAAGCCACCGCCATTTCGCCGGAGGCGATAAACGCCGCAAGCCGGGTGAATAGGCCGAGCGTGATCAGAAAGCCGCCGATCGCCTCGATCACTCCCGCGGCAACCAGCAAGGTTGGCAGCGGATGGACCGGGAAGGGAACCGGAAAGCCAAAAAACTTCGACAGGCCGTGTTCGAGAAAGAGCAGTCCAGCCACGATCCGCAACAGTGCGAGAATCTGCGGCTGATATTTTTCGAGATACCGGAAATCCATCGCGTTCCTCCGCTTAAGTGGCGATCGTTACGGATGCTTACCGGAATGAGTCAGCAGCCGCCAAGTGTCAGGCGTGTTCCTGCGCCTTGGCCGCATGCGCGGCATCCTCGGCCAGCAACTGACGCGACCGGTGGATCATCTCGACCCAATCGTGGAAAGCGTGGGCGAGCGTCGTGATCAGCTCCTTGAGCTGCCCTTCGTTGAGCTTGCCCTCGGCGTCGAAGCTGTCGTCACTGACGTGGCCGAGATAGGCCTCGGGCTGCTGCATCATCGGCATGTTGAGGAACACGCCGGCCTGGCGGATCTGGTGGTTGGCTCCGAACCCGCCGATGCTCCCCGGCGATGCGGTCACGATCGCCGCCGGCTTCTTGTCGAACACGCTCTGGCCGTAGGGCCGCGAGCCGACATCGATGGCGTTCTTGAGCACGCCGGGAATCCCACGGTTATATTCGGGGCTGCAGAACAGTACGCCGTCGGCTTCGCCGACTGCCTTGCGGAAGCGGACCCATTGCTCGGGCGGATTCGCATCGAGGTCCTGGTTGTACAGCGGCAGGTCGCCGATCTCGATCATCGAGCAGTCGAGGTTGTCGTTGCGAAGCGCACAGATCGAGCGCGCGACCTTGCGATTGATGCTGCCCTCGCGAAGGCTGCCGACGATGATCGCGATCCTGTAGGCCATGGGAAGCATCTCCTGTTCCGGTGCAGGCCCAATACGCCTGCACGCGGAAAGTTGCGACCATCGGTTAGCGGCTAAGACGCTGAGGCGAGATTCAACGAGTGGCGGTCGAGACGCCGAGGGCGATTGCCAGTCCGAGGACCATGACCAGCAGCAACCAGCGCACCCGCGTGAAACGCTGCCGCTGATCGATGTCATAGGCGACGACGTCGAGCCAGTAGAGTCCCGGCTTGGCCTCGCGGATGATGCCGCGCGACCGCATGCGCTCGAACTGTCGCCCCTCAATTCTCCTGCTCGCTTCGAACGGGACGGCGCGGTCCGGCCGTACCGCGTCATGGCTGAAGAAATGATGCTGGATGTCGCGCCGTGCCCTGGCGACTGCAGCGGCTGCGGCTGTGGCCATTACAATTTCTCCTAAGCGTCGGTTTTAGCGCTTGCGATTGGTGTGGCGAATATTTGCCGGCCGGCCGCGCTTCCCGCGAGTCCGGTCGCGGCGCGGCGGCGCAGACGGACCGCCGTAGCTGCCTTCGGGCAGCTC
>JAXDPR010000190.1:0-7063 GCA_034668265.1 Sphingomonadales bacterium | reverse complement strand
AGGGGCATGGGCTCGGCCGGATGCTGGTCGGCGCCGCGGAACAATGGTGCCGCGACAAGGGCTGTCAGATCATCGAGGTAACGAGCAACGATCGACGCGCCGAAGCCCACGCCTTCTACCGCCACATGGGTTACGAGCGGACGAGCATCCGTTTCTTCAAGAAGCTTTAGCCGGCGCTCCGCCGCTCGATTGTGGCGCCGACGGCGCTCAACTTCTCTTCGAGCCGCTCATAGCCGCGGTCGAGATGATAGACGCGCAGCACCTCGGTTTCGCCCTCCGCTGCGAGGCCGGCGAGCACGAGGCTCATCGACGCACGCAGATCGGTCGCCATGACGCTTGCGCCAGTCAAGCCGTCGACCCCGCGGACAATGGCCGAGCGGCCATGGATGTCGACGTCGGCGCCCATCCGGCGCAGCTCGGGCACGTGCATGTAGCGGTTCTCGAAGATCGTCTCCTCGAGGAAGCTGTCGCCTCCGGCCAGGGCCAGCATCGCCATGAACTGCGCTTGCATGTCGGTCGCAAAGCCCGGGAATGGGGACGTCGACAGCGCCAGCGGCTTCAAGGCCCCATCGGCGCTGACCTTGATTCCGCGGTTGTGGAACTCGATTATCAGCCCGGCCTGGGCGAGCGCATTCAGCGTCGCCTGCATGTCGTCGGGCCTGGCGCCGATGAGGTCGATGGATCCGCCCGTGATCCCCGCCGCGCAGGCGTAGCTGCCGGCCTCGATCCGGTCGGGCATCACTTCGTAATCGCAGCCGTGGAGACCCTCGACCCCGTCAATGATGAGGTGCGACGAGCCGATGCCTTTGATCTTCGCGCCCATAGCAAGGAGCAGGTTGCAGAGATCGACAATCTCCGGCTCGCGGGCGGAGTTGAACAGCTGGGTTTTGCCCTTGGCAAGTACGGCCGCCATCAACGCGTTCTCGGTCGCTCCGACGGACACCACGGGAAAGCTGAAGTCGCCTCCCGCGAGCCGACCCTTGGGCGCGCTCGCTTTGACGTAGCCGGCTGTTAGCTCGATCTCCGCGCCCATGCATTCAAGCGCCTTCAAGTGCAGGTCGATCGGGCGGTCGCCGATTGCGCACCCGCCTGGTAGCGATACGGTCGCCTCGCCCATCCGCGCCAGCATCGGCCCAAGCACCAGCACCGAGGCGCGCATCTTCCGCACCATGTCATATGGCGCGACCGTCGAACCGATGTCGTTCGCCTGGAGCGTCATCCGGCGGCCGATCTGGCCTTTCTTTACCCCCGCGACGGACGTGGAGACGCCGAGCTGGTTGAGCAGGTGGCTGAACGTGTCGACATCGGCGAGCCGCGGCAGGTTGGCGAGCGTCAGCTTCTCCTCGGTCAGCAGAGCGCATGGCATCAGGGTGAGCGCGGCATTCTTCGCGCCGCTGATCGGGATCTTGCCCTGAAGCTTGTTCCCGCCCTTGATCCAGATGCTGTCCACGGTGGGCGCTTTAGCCGCTTCTCCCCTCCCTGCAAGGGAGGGGCCGGGGGTGGGTCCGAGCGCAGCGAGCTCCAAAAAAGCACCCTATCCCCTCCCTTGCAGGGAGGGGCACATTCACGCTTTCTCGAGCGTACACTGCAGCGGGTGCTGGTTTTCCCGCGCGAAGTCGATGACCTGGGTCACCTTCGTCTCTGCGACTTCGTAGGTGAAAACTCCGCACACGGCGACGCCGCGCTGGTGGACCTGGAGCATGACCCGGGTCGCGTCCTCGATGCTCATCGAGAAGAATTGCTGGAGGACGAGCACGACGAACTCCATCGGCGTATAGTCGTCGTTGAGCATCAACACCTTGTAGTTGGACGGCTTCTTGGTCTTGGGCCGGGTGCGCGTGACGACGCCGGTCTCGATCTCGTCGAGACCATCGTCCCCGTCGGGACCGGTCGCCATCTTGATCAGTGTCGAAACCATCAGCTTCTAAGATAGGGCAGCCCGCCGAAACGCGGCAAGTCGGCACTTAGCTGCACAGGGGTAAAAAAATGGCGGTCGCCCCATTTACTGGAGCGACCGCCTACAATCGTTGCCCTGACTTAGGAGGGGAGAGGGTCAGGCAACGAGGGTATTGAAGCGCTCGGCATTGGCCGATGCGCGGTTCGAAAGCGGCTGGAACGCCTCACCGGCGAGCTTCACCAGCGACTCGGTCAGCTTCGAGCTCTCGGCAACCGCACGGTCAAACGACGCGCGGGCGAAGTCGCTCTGCAGCTGCAGGTACTCGGTCGGGCTCTTGGCCTCGGCGAGCGAGCGGATCGCGTCCGCGGCCTGCTCGAAGCTGTCGCGCTGCTTGGCGACGACGTCCTGGCCGATGGTGCGCGCACCTTCGGTCGCAACGCGGCCGGCCTCGACAACGGCCTCGACATTGGCGCGGGCGAGGTCAGCAAGCTCCTCGGCAACCTTCTGGCTCTTCTTCACGAGATCCTGGCCACGGCCATTGGCCTCGGTGAGGATCGTCTGGAACGGGGCGAACGCCGGGACGGCGTCAAAATTGAAAGCATTCTTGGTCATGGTCTGGGTCCTTTGTTTGGCCGCTGCGGCAGTCTTGCGCGCGGCGGTACGGGTCTTGCGAACGGTGCGGCGGGTCGCAGCCTTGATGGCCGTCTTCTGGGCGACCGCCTCACGCTTCACGCGGCGAACTGCGGTACGAGTACGCTTGGCAACCTTGGCGCTCTCCCTGACGACCGTCTCGACGGTGTCGGCAATCGCCTCGGCGACCTTGGCCGGAGCTTCGGCGGCGGCTTGCGCAACTGCCTGGGCCTCAACCTTGGTTTCTTCTGCCATTACTCGTTCCTCTGATTTTGTTGCACTGCACAAATACGCATCGCGCTGCACCATTTCAAGAGGTTTTTTGTGCAGTGCACCATTCCGTCGCTTGACGCACACGGCTCACCCGAAGCAAGAGCAGCCATGGACCACCCGACCCGCCAGCGCCGCGGCCTCCTAATCGTCCTTTCGTCCCCCTCGGGCGCAGGCAAATCCACTATCTCCCGGATGTTGCTGGAAGCCGACGATGAGGTGACGATTTCCGTGTCGGCGACGACGCGGCCGAAGAGGCCTGGCGAGGTCGATGATGTGGACTACCACTTTGTCGATGATTCAGAGTTCGACCGCATGGTGGAGAACGGCGACTTCGCCGAATGGGCCTTCGTCTTCGATCATCGATACGGCAGCCCGAAAGAACCGATCAAGGAAGCGCTCAAGATTGGTCACGACATCCTGTTCGACATCGACTGGCAAGGGACCCAGCAATTGCGCGGCGCCTTCGGCACCGACCTCGTCCGAATTTTTGTCCTGCCGCCATCGATGGAGGAACTGGAGCGGCGCTTGCGAAGCCGAGGCACTGACAGCGAGGCCGTGATCGAGAGCCGCATGCGCCGGGCAGCGAGCGAAATCGGCCACTGGGGCGAATATGACTATGTCCTCATCAACGAGGATATGGAGGAGTGCCTCAAGGAAGTGCGGACGATCATCGAGGCCGAACGGTTGCGTCGCGACCGCCGGCCCTATCTGTTCGATTTCGTTCGGCGGCTCGTCGAGCGGCCCAATTACTAACCATCGAGCAGATCGAGGAACCTCGCCGCAGCCAGGAAATCGCGCCGTCGATTTTCCAGCGCCGCCTCGGCTTCGGCGTCGCTGCCCCATTGCTCGAGCTGCCAGCGCTCGTCGACGCTTACGGCGTCCCATGCCTCCTCGGGCGTGATCGCTTTTTCCAGCACGGCCAGCGCCGCAACCAACGATCCGCCAATCGTCACTAGCGGCGACAGGCCGGCCAGCCGGAACTGATCAAGGGCTGCGACGCCGTGCGACAGCCGTTCCACCGTCGCCGACGGCTGGGCGACATGCATCAGGCCTGACGTCGTGACGAAGTCGACATCGAAGCGCCGCCGCGCCCAGGCGAGCAACGGATCCCAGCTCGGTTCCTGACGTGCGACGAGCGCCGCCGGCCCCTCGGCGCGGTAGCAGGCGAGATCGCCTCCAGCATATTCGGCAAGTTTCGTCGCGAACGCCCGCCGCGCCGGCGCGACGCGGTCGATCGCCGCATTGGCGAGCCCGGTCAGCGGCATCGCGCGCGGATCGATATTCTCAGCGACCGTGAGCCATTCATCGGCGATTGCCTTGGCCAAAGCCTCCGTCGGGACCGCAAGCGCAGCCCGCCCCGGAGACTTGAGCGGCCGTCCATCGAGCTTGACCGCCCAGCCCTCGTCAGCGGGCTCGACCGTAACGTCCGTCCAAAAGCGCTTCACGGCTTGAGGCGGTCTTGTGCATCCGTTCGATCGTCCCCCCGACGATCGACTGCCGCCGCATCCCACGCCCGCTTGAGCAGCAGCGGCGCGAACATTGCGTCGATCGCACCCATGATCGCGACGATCGCGCCGAGCTGCGGCCACCCGCCTGGCCGCACGAGGTCGGTGTAGATGATTGCGATGCCGAGAAAGAAGATCGCCAGTCCGCCGAAACGCACCAGCGAGTATAGCAGCAGACGCCGCCGCGCGACATCGTCATCCATGGACATGCTCCCGGACCAGGTCGAGGACCTCGCCCGGCTGCTGCGCCACGGCAACGGCACCTGCATCCAGCAGTTCCTCGACTTCGTGATAGCCCCAGGCAGCGCCGATCCCGGTCGTTCCGGCATTCACCGCCATCGCCATGTCGAAGCTCGTGTCCCCGACGACGATCGTCATGGCCGGCAACGCACCGGCGTCGGCAATCGCCTGTTCGACCATTGAGGGATGCGGCTTGGACGGATGCCGATCGGCCGTCTGCAGCGACACGAAACGCGCGTGGATATCGTGCTGATCGAGGCAATGCTTGAGCCCGCGGTCCGACTTGCCGGTGGCGACCGCGAGCAGCCAGCCGTCAGCCTCGAGCGCATCGAGCAGCTCAATCACGCCGTCGAACAGCGGCTCCTCGACTTGACCGGCGGCGCGCAGGCTCATGAAGGCGTGCTTGTAGTCCTCGGCGAGGCGGAAGTGCTTTTCGGGGTCGCAATCGGGGAGAAGCGCGGCCATCGCTTCGGTAAGGCTGAGGCCGATAACCCGGCGGCTAACGCTCGGCGGCGGTACTGGCAGATCATTCAGCTCGAAGCTGGCGCGGAGCGCCGCCGTAATCGTCGCGCCGCTGTCGACGAGCGTCCCGTCGCAATCGAAGATGGCGAGCCTGGTCACCGCCGCTTCGCCTTGCCCTGCGATCCGCGAGCCCGGCGCTCGCCGCGCCGCTCGCGTCGCCGCGTCTTGGCCGCCGCCGCAATCTTGCGCTGCTGAGCCACCGGCGAGGCCTTGGGTTGCTCGAGCGCGAGCGAATCGCCGGCGAGCGGACTGAAGCCGAGCATCGCCAGGCTCTCGGCGAAATGCGGCGGGAGATCGGCGGTCACATCGATCTTGCCGCCATCGGGCGCGTCGATGCGGATGCGCCGCGCATGGAGATGGAGCTTGCGGCTGACCCCGCCGGTCAGGAACGCATCCGACCCGCCATATTTGGCATCGCCCACGATCGGGTGGCCAATAGCCGCCATGTGCGCGCGCAGCTGATGCGTCCGGCCCGTAAGCGGCTGGAGCTCGACCCAGGCGGCGCGGTTGCCCGCGCGGTCGATCAGCCGCCAGCGCGTCTTTGCTGCAAGCCCATGTTCTTCGCTGATGTGCATTTTCTCGCCGCCGGTGCCCGGCTGCTTGGCGAGCGGCGCATCGATGACACCCTCGTTTCCACTGAGGTCGCCAACGACGATCGCCCAATAAACCTTGCGCGCAGTGCGGCCCGAGAACGCCTTGGCGAAATGGCCGGCCGAGCGGGCGCTGCGCGCAACGAGCAGCGCTCCGGACGTATCTTTGTCGAGCCGGTGGACAAGCTTGGGCCGGCCGCCCTCGTCAGCCAGGCCGTCGAGCAGGCGATCGAGGTGCTGGTGCGTCTTCGTCCCGCCCTGCGTCGCCAGGCCGGGAGGCTTGTTGAATACGAAGGCGTTTGGATCCTGGTAGATCACCATATCGCGCACGAACTGGGCCTCGTCCTCGCTCAGCGGATCGCGCTTCGGCTGCGGCCTGGCGCGAGTCTGGCTGTCGTCCGACGGCGGCACGCGGATTTCCTGGCCAGCCTCGACGCGATCGCCGGGGACAGCCCTTTTGCCCGCAACTCGTAGCTGGCCGGTCCGAGCCCAGCGCGAGACCAGGTTGAAGCTGACTTCGGGCAAGTGGCGCTTGAACCAGCGGTCAAGGCGAATGCCATCGTCGTCGTCGCTGACGGTGAAGGTGCGCACGTCGGTCACCGGGCGCCGATTAGCGAAACCTATGCTCCGCGTCCCGCCCAATGTTCGAACGCCTGACGCTGGATCCTGCGGATCAGCTTCGCCGCCTTTGGGCCTTCCCAAAGGCCAGTGTAGCCATGCTTCCTGGCGGCACCGATCCACCAGCCCTGGCCGGGCAGCCCGTCCGACTGGCGCACGACCAGAACGGCCAGCTCCGGCTCGCCTCGCGCTTCCGCCTCGTCGTCGACATAGCCGAGCACCTTGCACAACTGACGCATCTTCGGCCGCGAGAAGTGATGGCCGAGCAGGCCAAGCACTTCGGAATAGCTGATAGCCTGCCCCGCCTGCGCGGATGCGACGAGGATCGCACGGACTTCCTGCGGATCGGCCAGCAAACCCGCTTCGCTCATTGCGGCTGCTGCGCGAAGTCCACCGGAGTCAGTTCGAACACGTCGAGTTTCGACGAGCTTTGCGGCCACGGGATCACCAGTCGCCAGCGGAAGGGCCCGATGCGCTCGAGCACGCCGGCCATATTGCGCTTGGGATCGTCGCCATAAGCCAGCGGCTGATCCTCGTTGCCGAGCGCCAGGCTGCCGAGGAAAACGAGTCTCGTGGTGTCATCGTCCTTCCACAGGCGCCCTGCCGGGCGCTGGCTGCCGGTCTGCTTGACGATAGTCAGCAAATCGTCCTCGACCTCGACGTAGCAGAAGAAGGGCTTGAAGGTTTCGTACGGCTTGCCGCCCGGCGCCGCTTTGCCGAGCTTGATCAGCCGGCAATTGTAGCTTCCCGGCGTGGGTTCGGGCCGCGGCAGGCCCGAGCGCGGAAGG
>JAXDPR010000189.1:0-3839 GCA_034668265.1 Sphingomonadales bacterium | reverse complement strand
CCTTCCGGGATCGAGTGCGACAGCGCGACGAAGCTCACCCGGAACGGCCCGAGCTCAATGCTTCCGCCGCGTTCGACGATGTTGAGCTTGACCTGGCCGGTCAGCCCCTCCTCCTCGAGCTTGCCGGCGATGAGGCCGGCGGTGAACGGGGTGGCGAACAAAGGCGCCTTCAGCTCCTCGGCGAGATAGGGCAGCGCCCCGATATGGTCCTCATGCCCGTGGGTGAGGACGATCCCCGCGAGCCGCTCCTGCTGGCCTTCAATGAACTCGAGGTCGGGAAGGATCAGCTCGATCCCGGGATAGGTCGCGTCGGCGAACGTGAGTCCGAGGTCGACCATGATCCACTGGCCGCGGCAGCCGTAAAGATTGACGTTCATGCCGATCTCGCCAGAGCCGCCGAGCGCGACGAACAGCAGTTCTTCTCCGGGGATCATAGGTTGTTTCCGTCATCGCAAACGCAGCAAAGCAATCTAGCGTCCACCTGGATTGCCGCGTCGCCCTCGGCTCCTTGCCATGACATCAGGATCTGACCGCCCTCTCGTACAGCAAGCTCAAACCCTGGATGGTGAGGTCGGGCTCAATCGCGTCGAACACGTTGGTGTGCTGGTCAAACAAGGTCGCGAGACCGCCCGTCGCGACCACGGTGACCGGGCGCCCGATCTCACGCTTGATGCGCTCGGTCAGGCCCTCGATCATCGCGACATAGCCCCAGTAGATCCCGATGAGCATCTGGCTCCCCGTGGTGCGGCCGATGACGCTGTCGCTATCGGGCGCCTCGATGGCGATGCGCGGCAGCTTGGCCGCGGCACTGACCAGGGCGTCGAGCGACAGGTTGATGCCCGGGGCAATGATCCCGCCGGTGTAAGCGCCGGATGCGCTGACGACGTCGAAGGTGGTCGCCGTGCCGAAGTCGATGATGAGCAGATCGCCGGGATATTTGGCGTGCGCGGCCATTGCGTTGAGCGCCCGGTCGGCGCCGACGTTCTGCGGCTCATCGACATCGAGCTGGAGCGGCCATTCCGCCGCGCCCTGCCCGGCGATCACTGGCGTCTTGTGGAAGTATTTCTCCGACAGCACTTCGAGATTGTGCAGCGCGCGCGGGACGACGGTCCCGATGATCACACCTTCAACCTCGTCGCGGCCAAAGCCTTCAAGTTCGAGCAGCTGATGAAGCCAGACGCTATATTGGTCGGCAGTTCGCCGCGGGTCCGTGGCGATGCGCCAGCGCGCCTTGATCTCGCCCTTGTCGACAAGCGCGAAGACCAGGTTGGTATTGCCGGCGTCGATGGCGAGAAGCATGGGGCGCGACTAGCCCGCCGTGCGCCCGTTCACAACTCGGCCTCGCGGCGGATGAGATCGCTTGCTGGTCCGTACCCGTGGCCCTAGCCTTGCCCATCGGGGGATCAGATGGCGAATCCATGGGCGCGGGACCGCGCCAGCCATTTCTATTTTGCCTTTGGTTTGGTCGGCATTGCCGCCATCGCGACTGGCTTCAGCACGGCCTTTATCCTCCCGATGTCCCGGGGCACATTTGTTGCCCCGGCGATTGTCCACTTGCACGGCGCGCTCGCGCTTAGCTGGATTGTCCTATTGATTATGCAGGCATTGCTGGTGCGCGCTCGAATGACCC
The DNA here is from genome assembly GCA_034668265.1 of Sphingomonadales bacterium. Lineage (GTDB taxonomy): Bacteria > Pseudomonadota > Alphaproteobacteria > Sphingomonadales > Sphingomonadaceae > Sphingomicrobium. The sequence continues at coordinate 2,209 of JAXDPR010000189.1, read as the reverse complement.
CGCTGCATCGCCGGATCGGACTGATCGGCCTGCCGCTCGCACTCGGCATCTTGATCACCGGCGTGTTGGTCGCGTTTCATGGGGCACGTCGCGACTTCCCATCGCAAGGTCCGGTAGCGGCCTCGTTGATGGTCGGCGTTTTCACCACACTCATGCTGTTCGCGCTGCTGGTCGGATTGGCGATCATCTGGAGGCGGTGGCCGGACTGGCACAAACGCCTGATGTTGCTAGCCACCATTCTTGTCCTTTGGCCGGCGTGGTTCCGATTCAGGCATTTGCTGCCGTGGGTCCCCCGACCCGATTTCTGGCTTGGCTACATCGTGGCGCTATCGCCAATTGGCATCGCGGCACTCCGCGACCGCTGGAAATACGGCTTCGTCCACCCGGTCTGGGCCTATTTCGGCACAGCCATTATCCTCGAACAGGGGCTCGAACTACTGGCATTTGACAGCCCGGCCTGCGGTCAATCGGGATGTGGCTGTTCCAGAACTTCGCTTAGGCCAAGTGCATGCGGCGCTGCATCTCACGAAGATCAGCAAGAAAGCTCACTCCGCGGCGGAAGTCACAACCTGAGCCTCGGCGACCGCCAACGGTGCCTTGTCAGCGGCGAGATACGCGTGGATCGCCGCGACGACCTGCGCACCGTCGCCAACCGAGGCGGCGACCCGCTTGACCGAGCAGGCCCGCACGTCGCCAACCGCAAACACCCCGCTGCGGCTGGTTTCCAGCGGCAACTGGTCGTCGCCGACATCATCGCCGGTCAGGACAAAGCCGCGCTCGTCGAGCTTGAGCCCGGATCGGGCAAGCCAGTCGGTATTGGGTTCGGCGCCGATGAACGAGAATAGGTAGCGCACAGGCCGGCGGGTCTCGGTTCCCAAGTTGCGGTCGCGCCAGCTGATCGCTTCGAGCTTGCCGCCCGAACCTTCGAGCGCCGCGATCTCACAGCCGATGACCAGGTCGACATTGGGCAAGCTTTCGATGCGGTCGATCAAATATTGCGACATGGTCGCCGACAGCGGCCGCCGCGCGATCATCGTCACGCGGCGCGCGCGGTTCGCCAGGAAGACGGTCGCCTGGCCCGCGGAATTGCCGCCGCCGACCAGGGCAACATCATGCCCGGCGGCAAGGTCTGCTTCTAGCGGGGAGGCCCAATAATGGACCGATGAGCCTTCGAACTCGTCCAGCCGTTCGACTTCGAGGCGCCGATAGCGGGCCCCGGTCGCGATGACCACGCCGCGCGCCTGGATGCGCTCGCCGGTCGCGAGCTGGACGTGGCACGGCTGGTTGCCGCATTCGAGCTTCACCGCTTCGTCGGGGATCGCGACTTCGACTCCGAACTTCTGCGCCTGGCTGAACGCGCGGCCCATCAAGGCCATGCCCGAGATGCCGGTGGGAAAGCCGAGATAATTCTCGATCCGCGCCGACGCGCCCGCTTGCCCGCCGAACGAGCGGCAGTCGATCGCGAGGACCGACAATCCTTCGGAGGCGGCATAGACCGCGGTGGCGAGACCAGCCGGCCCGGCGCCGACGATGACGACATCGTACAAGCGCGTGGGGTCAATCGGGCCGACGAGGCCGACGCAGCGCGCGATCTGGTCCTCGGTCGGATTGCGCAGCAGCTGCCCGCCGGGGCAGAGCACGATCGGCAGCTCCTCGGGTTCGACGTGGAACCGCTCGACCAGGGTCTGTGCGCAGCTATCGGTCGCCGGGTCGAGGCGCTGGTAGGGATGGCCGTTGCGGCGCAGGAAATTGACCAGCCGAAGCACGTCGGCATTGGCCTCGTCGCCGATAATGATCGGCCCGGCGCCGGCCTCGATCAGCCCGACGCGGCGCAGAATCAAAGCGCGCATGATCCGCTCGCCAAGATCGGCTTCGGCGATCAGCAGGGCGCGCAGCCGCTCCGGAGGGATGGCCACCGCCTCGACATCGGTCAGCGCCACGGCGTTGACCAGGAACGGACGGCCGGAAAGCTGGGCAAGCTCGCCGAGGAAATTACCGCGTTGATGCGTGACGATGTGGACCTGCTGCCCGTTTTCGAGCCGCGTCACTTCCACTTCGCCGGAATTGATCAGCATCAGTCCCGGGCCGACCTCCCCGACGCGCGCCAGCATTTCGCCCGCGCGAAAGTGCCGCGGTTCGCCGAAGCGCGCGAGCCGGGCCAGTTCGTCGGGCGTAAGGCCCAGGAACATCTGTGCTCCACGCGTATCAT